>JAHJTR010000172.1 GCA_018829865.1 Patescibacteria group bacterium
CTTGATCGTCTTAATTCATTGATTCATGAATACAATTCAGGATCTCGTGATATAGACTCTTTTTTTGAAGAGCTCGTTGAGCTGGCCAAAGAGTTAAGCGAAGAAGAAGCCCGAGCCATAAAAGAAAATCTCTCCGAGGAAGAATTAGCTATTTTTGACCTCCTGGATAAGGAAAATTTGAATCCGGACGAAGAAAAACAAGTTAAGAAAGTCGCGCACGAATTGTTGGATAAATTAAAGACAGAAAAATTCGTTTTGGACTGGAAGCGAAAAGAAGAAACGCGGGCTGATGTGAAAATAACAATCCAGGACATACTTTATGATAACCTCCCCGCGCCGATCTACTCTGAACAAGATTGCGAAGACCGGACGCAAAAAGTTTACTTCCATATTTATGATAATTATGTGGACTCAAAAATAAATGTTTATGTATAAAATTCTAGTCATATTATTTGCCTAAATCAGTGTTTTCAAAAGTGTTATTCACCATGCCCACCTCGTAAATCTACATCTTAATAAGAACCTAGCTTTAATAGTTTTTTTTGGAATTGGCATTATCGTAGCTGTGGTTGATATTATCAGAAAACATTATTCAAAAAATCAAAACTAATTATTAAACAAATAATAATGAGCAAAAAATATGAGAAAAAAAGTTTGGGTGTATAGCCCTAAAAAAACAAAACCGCAGTTATCGTAGACTCCGCCACCCAAACATGCTATCATAGAGATATGTAAAATTAACCATTATCTCTATGCTAACAAAACAAAAAACAAATACTCAAAAAATTAAACTATTAAAAAAGACTCTTGATAGGGAAAAACTAGATAAGCGAGAAGTATTTAGGATGCAGGCTGTACTGCTGCGATTACAAGGTTATCCTAGAAAACAAATATCTGATTTAATTGGTAAAAGCGTTTCAGGAATTGCAAAATGGATAACAAGATTTAACAAAAAAAGCATTGATGGATTAAGAAGTAAAAAAACAAAAAAACCAAATAATTTCAAATTAAGCCCAGAACAAAAACAGGAAATTAAAAAATTAATCACTAAAAAAAGCCCTAATCAATTAGGACTTCCAGAAGCCTTCTGGACAACCAATACTCTCAAAAAATTAGTTTACAATAAATTTAAAATTAAATATCAATCACAAAGATCATACCAAAGATTATTTAAATACTGCGGTCTTACCTGCCAAAAGGTCCAAGAAAGAGATTCAAGAAAAAACACCCAAGATCAAGAACATTTTAAAACAAGACTGAAAAAGCGTGTAAAAAAAGGGGTTTTGACGATATCCTGGTAGAAGATGAATCAAAAGTTAATCTAGAACCATCTAATTTTTACAGATGGTCAGTCAAAGGCAAAACACCAACACAGCAATACAAAATTGAACTTCACAAATCAAAAACTCTTTTTGGAGCCACATCAATTAAAACAGGAAAATGCATAACTATGTCACGAGACAAACACAAAGGCGAAGACACAATCAAATTCCTAGATAAAATTAGAAACCTCTTCCTTAAAAGATTTAAAAAAAACAAAACCAATAAAAACAAAAAACCCAGGATTCTTGTAATCTGGGATAATGCTTCTTGGCATAAATCAAAAGAAGTAAAACACTGGCTGAAAACAAAAAATCAAGGTGTAATTACCTTAATGAATTTTCCGGGATACTCTCCTAAATTAAATCCGCAAGAGAATGTTTGGAAACAAATGAAGCAATACATTGCTGACTTCAGAGGCACACATGACCTCAATCAGCTAACTAAAATTGCTTTAAAGTTTCTACGCACAAACACTTTCAAATATTCTCTTGTTGGTTTAAAAGACTAGCAAGTTTGATTTACTTTATCTACGAAGCAGTACTGGCTGATTTTTTTGCAAAAATAAAAATTTTATGTAATAATTATAAGCAAAGCAATAGTTTGGGCCTATGGCTTAGTGGCACAGCACTGCATTCGCATTGCAGAGACGCGAGTTCGATTCTCGCTAGGTCCACCAGACAGGAAATTGCAAGCAAGAGACAGTCGCCTCGCTTCGCTCGGCGACCAAATCGTAAGGTTTTTGGGGCGAAAAAAACAGTTGGCGGTTCTGCTTTTGGGAAAAGAAAATTTTGCATTTTTAGTTGCTGTTGACATTCAAGCCATATTTGTGCAATACTGCTTGTATTCTTGTACTAAAGGGCCTAAAGGTCGAAAGGTTCTGAATTAAATAGTAATAATTAAAGGACATAAAATATGAAAAGTAAAAATATGTTTAAGGGAATAATGGCGATTTTGGTTGGAGTAGTGATGATTTCTGCTGGTTTGATAGTTGTTTCTTCAATAGAGAAAGCTCAGGCTTCTCCTGCGGCAGTCTCAATTGATGCTACGATTACTGCTGATAATGATTACGCTCTATATTATGGAACTGAAGATGGAAGTTCAGTTACTTTTGTAGGTCGCAGTAATGTCAATGATACCTGGACAAGTGCCGAAAATTGGAGCTTTAATGTGAAAAAGGGAGACTATATTTATATTGCTGCTTGGAGTGATAATGCCGTAGCCCAAGGACTTTTAGGCCAATTTGTTACCGATTTGCCATCGACCATTTTGACTAACACCGACTGGCAGGTCTATCTTACATTTGAGGATAAAGGTAATGGTTCAGCTGAACCCACCGCCTCTGAGATGAGTAATAAAATTGCTGGAGCTGTCTGGTCGCCGGTTTCTGATTATATTGACCACGGCGGCGCTCCCTGGGGAATTGTCACCGGTATTGATTTAGCTGCGGATTGGATTTGGGGGAGTTCTTTACGGCCTGGTAGTGGTTTTGGAGAATATCAGATTTTCAGAATCCAAGTTAATGATAAAATGGTTATTTGCCACATCCCTCCCGGAAATCCATCCAATGCTC
>JAHJTR010000173.1 GCA_018829865.1 Patescibacteria group bacterium
AGAATGCCCTTCATAGCTCTCTCCGCCGCGATGTTTCGCTTTGGAGAGCACGGTCAGCGACGAAGGGCAAACGTTAGTAATCTATGAATGCTGCTATTGGCTGCGCTACGAATGGCACGGCCGCTTTTTTGGGGGAGAAAAAGGTGCATGTTTAAGAGGTGGCCTTTTGTTTTGGGTAACGAAATTGGTCGGAAAAATTGACCGGCTTTATTATGGGGGGGGGATGAAGAGATAGCAGCCTTAGATTTCTACCCCATTTTCTCTGAGTTTTTCTTTTACTCTTTCAAGAAATGCTTTTTGCTCTGCAGCAGTTCGGTTTTTAAATGTTCTTTCCAGATTTATGTCGTCTTGTAATCCAATCGGTTCCGGATTTTGTTGATCATCGGGATGATACCCGTTCGCAATTTGTTCCGGTGTTAATATGAATTGTGGCATTTCTCGTTCAGGTATTGGTATTTTTGTTTCGGGGTTAGTCATGTTGGATGATTTAAATTTTTTTGTGGGGATAAGTTATTTGCTGCGCAAATAGTTTAAAGCGGCCTATTTCGCCTTTGGGGCGAGGGGATGGGAAGGGGTATTTGCTTCGCAAATTTTTAAGGCGGCCTATTTCGCCTTTGGGGCGAGGGGTGAAAATTTCGGAGAAATTTTCACTGGTGGGCGCACTAAGATTCGAACTTAGGACCTTCCGGGTGTAAACCGGACGCTCTAACCAACTGAGCTATGCGCCCCCTGTAGTTTCGGGTGAGTTGCAACACAGGAATTTTTATCATAACTGCGTTAAATTTTCAATAGAAATTTTATTGCTCAAGTCTGTAAATGTCACGTCCGATTCTTTTGAATTGTGATCTGTTTTTAAGCGTGACTATGATGCTTATCCTCTTTACCTTACGTTTTTTTAGAACTTCCTTGATTATATCATCGCGACTGAGTTCTCCCTTCTCCTCTAAAACCGCTTGAATAATGTCGCTAATTGTTCCGTGCTCATAGCCCCATTCTTTGAGAGCGTAGAGACCTCGACCGATTAATACGAAATTGCTGCAACGGATAAGTTCATTGTGGACGGCTTGTGTGTTGACTGTTTTATGATCAAAACTGGCTGAGGAAATTTTATTTGAAATATCGACGAAATGGAGAGGAGTGCGTTGGTCGCGTAAAATGAAATAGATTTTATCTCTCAATGTGCGGGGGTGAATATGGCGCCATTCCTTGAGTCCTATGCCGGTATCCAGCATTTTGATTCGTTTATCGATTTCAATTACGGATAAAATGAATTTGTTATCTCTCGCCTCGGGTGTATCTATTTTTTCTGATAGATATTCGAATAACTCTGAGTATGGTACTACATCTTTTTTCTTTTTTAGATATTTTATGGTGTTGCTACAAACTGCTGAAATTCTATCTTTTGGAGAGGACTTTAAACGCCAATGAGGCTCGAAATTGATAGTATTGCCACTACCATCAAGATCGCTGTCGGTACTTAATGACAGCCTGATTGCGCTGACATCGACTTTTGAGGGATCTTTAAAAATATTTAGCAGTTCGGCTACGATGCGGCGCTCACTGACTATTCCGCCTTTTTGCTCGATGATCTTTCTGGCGAAGTTGTTGACAAAAGTGGCTTTGGTACGGGTTACGATTCTCTGAAGTTTTTTGAGAGCATTGTTTTCGATTTGTCTTACTCGCTCGCGAGTAATGCTGAAATGTTTGCCAATCCTTTCGAGGGTTTCTTTTTCGTCCAAATCGATGGCGAATCGATGCCTGATGATGTACTCTTCTCTGTCAGAGAGAGCTTTTAGCAGGCTGACGATATTGTTTTTGAATTCAATACCATCATAATTCAGATAGGTAGTGTTCTGTGTAGAGAGGTTCATATATGTTTTTATTATGTTATTCTTACTGTTAAGCATATCCTGTATTTAAACATTGTCAACAATCCGAGTCATCACCTTTTATTTTATTGGAAACGTTTATTTACCGACGTGTTTTAGAGGTGTTGACGTATTTTGACAACATAAAATTGACATATGACTAGTATTGACAAGTGCTTAAATTGGCAAAATAATGAAAGAAACATAATAAAAACATATGATACTAATTGACACGCATGCTCATCTAAATTCTGCGCATTTTAAAGAAGACCTCGATGAGGTTATTAAGGCGGCCAATGTGAAGGGAGTTAGCAAAATCATTGTTCCGGGTTTCTCCATCGAGACTTCAAAAGAGGCTATGCGAATTGCCAATAAATATGATTGTTGTTACGCAACCATAGGTATACATCCGGATGATGCTATTCAATGGGATGATAATTTGCAAAAGGAATATCGGGCTTTATTAAGCGCGGATAGTAAAATTGTGGCGGTGGGGGAGACGGGATTGGACTATCACTGGGATAAATACCCAAGGGCAAGACAGCGAGAGGTGTTTGTGGATCACGTCAAGATGGCGACTGAGTTGGATTTGCCAGTCGTTGTACATAGTAGAGAGGCTGAGATTGAGTGTTTGGAGATTTTAAGCAAAGAAAACTGCGGGCGGGCGGTTTTTCATTGTTACGGTGGTGATATTCAGACTGCTCGGGATATTTGGCTTGAGGGATATTATATGTCTTTTACCGGAAATATTACTTATCCGAAGGCTGATGATTTGCGAGAAATCGTTTTTGAATGTCCCATTGATAAAATAATGATTGAGACTGACGCTCCATATTTGGCGCCGCAAAGTAAAAGGGGCCAGCGCTGTGAACCTGCTGATGTGGCTTTGGTATTTGAGAAGATTTTGGAGATTAAAGGAGGAGATAGCGAGGAATTAGCTAAAAAGATTGCTCAAAACAGCTTCGATTTTTTTGGAATTAAATGATCTTTCGTCGCCTGATCTCAAATTTAGTTTTTCCACCTCTTTGATTCGGCGATCTTGCTGATTGCTTTTGCGAATTTCTCCGGTTAGTCCGATTTCTCCCAATAAAACCAAATTATTGGCCATTGGAATTTGCTTTACTGAAGAGCAAATAGCGCTGCATACCGCCAAGTCGGCGGCGGGATCGTTAATTTTGAATCCGCCAACAACATTAATAAATACGTCCTGAGTAAACAGATTAATTCTTGCGTGTTTTTGCAGCACGGCAATTAGCATATTGAGTCTGTTGAGATCAAAACCTGTTGCCAGTCGTTTGGGATAGCCGAATGACGTTTTTGTTGTGAGAGCTTGAACTTCCAAGATCAGGGGTCTTTTGCCTTCCAGTACGCAGGTTAGGCAGGAACCTATTGCGTTTTGTGGTCGGTCTTTGAGAAATTTTTCCGATGGATTTGAGAGGGATTTTAATCCGGTGCTTGTCATCTCGAAAATGCCTACCTCATTTGTGGGGCCGAATCTGTTTTTTTGGGATCGGAGCATTCTGATTTCGTGATTGCGATCTCCTTCTATTTGCAAAACCGTATCAACAAGATGCTCAAGAACCCTTGGACCGGCTAGATTACCATCTTTTGTGACATGCCCCACTAGAATTGTGGTTGTATTCATCTTTTTCGTGGCTTCCATCAGAATTTCAGTGCACATGCGAACCTGACTAATGGATCCCGGCATGCCCGCAATATTATCGGAATTTATTAGCTGAATGGAATCGACAACGACTAAATCCGGTTTAAGTGACTGCATTGTTTGCACTATATTTTCGACTGAATATTCCTGCGCAAATTGGATTTTTGCAATATCTGCGTTGATGCGTTTGCCTCTATTTGCTACCTGGTTTATTGATTCTTCGGCTGAAATATATAAAACGGTGAGTTGGTTTTGGATGAATGCTGAGCTAATTTGGAGTGTAAGTGTTGATTTGCCAATGCCGGGCTCTCCTCCCATAAGAACCAGACTACCCGGTTGGAAGCCGCCGTCTATCACCAAATCCAGCTCGGTAATTCCGGTGCTTACTTTGGTATTTTGAGAGTCTGTTTCGTACAGATGGAGATTTTGAGTTTTGACGATTTTGCCCTGCTGCCTGTCTTTGAATGATGTCACTTCGGTATCCTCTTCGATGGTATTCCATTGCTCACAAGTCGGACATTTGCCTTGCCATTTACCGCTTTGATATGCGCAGTTTGAGCATTTATAAATTGTTTTTACTTTCATAGTACTTTGAGTAATTCATTGTGAATAATTCCGTTGCTGCAGACAATATCGTTGGTTTTGATTTCGTATAAATCGCCATTTGGATTGGTGACCATGCCTCCCGCCTCTTGAATTATTAAAATTCCGGCTGCAAAATCGTGCAGCTTGGTTGTTTTTGCGAAATTGACATATCCGTCGTAGACTCCCATTGCCGTGTAGCAGAGGGCTTGGGCGGCGGCTCCTATAGATTTTAATTTTGGAGTTATTTCGATTAAATCCTGCAGTTTTTGGATTGGCCGGTTGAATTTATCTCCTCTAAGCGGATATTCTATGTGCAAATAACTATTTCTAAGCTCCGGGGTATCTGAAACTGAGATCTTTTTTGTAACCTCCTGCATAAAATTTTCATCATAAACAATTCGATTCAAATATGCGCCTTTGCCCTTTTCAGCATAAAATAATTCGTGGGTTGCCGGACAATAAACCATGCCAAAGATAATTTCATCTTCTTCAAGAAGGGCGATGGAAATATTAAACAGTGCGAAATGCTTGCTGTAATTACGAGTGCCGTCAAGTGGATCTATTACCCATTTAAACTTGGCTTCGGTGTCAGAAATCCCGCTTTCTTCGCAAATGAATCCGCAACCAGGTTTAATTATTTTAAGTTCTTTTTTGAGGAAATTCTCGGTTTCAATGTCCACATTTGTGGCAAAATCCAGCTCATCTTTTTGATTGGCGATCTCGAAATTATCCCATTGATCCAGCATGTTGAGGCCGGCTTTTTTTACTATCGGTATTAATTTGTTGTGCATGATTTTTTATTTTTTAGAGGAGTTGATTGCTTGCTTAGCATAAATCAGTTGATTTTTTTGTGCTAGTAGAATTTATGAGTTACCAGCTAAAGACCGGGAAGGGGAGTTGTGTGTATAGGCCCCATGAACCTCGTAAAACTCGATAAATTCTTGTAGGCCTTCTTTCATTTCTTTCGCAGTTTGAAATCTGTCATTTGGATTTTTTGCGGTGACTTTCAATAGGAAATCTTCTGTTTTTTTGTTTATGTTTTGGGGTAGCGGAATGGGGGAATTTACATGCATTAATAAATTTGTTCTGGCGGAATCGTTTCTAAACGGGGGATGCTGAAATATTGTTTCATAGATGATAATCCCTAGGGAATAGAGATCACTTCGATGATCAAAATCCACTCCTTGGGCAATTTCAGGCGAAATATATTTATCGGTGCCACATACTCTAGGAGGGTCGCCGGGAATGCTTTCAACTATCGGATCCGCTACTAAATTGAAATCTATCAGTTTGCCGCGGCCATCATCGGTTACGACAATGTTATTGGGTTTTATATCTCTATGAATTAGGCCCAGTTCATGGACTACCGATAGTGTGTCTATGATACTCAGTAGTGTTTTAAGATTATTGGCTGATCCTGAAATAAAATTCTCGAAATTGCTCCATATTTTATCAAAATAGGTTTTTCCGTGAATTAACTCTGCGGAAAAGCCCATTATGTTGCCGTTACTATCGTAAATCGGCTCATAGATTCTGGGAACACCGTCGCATTCATTAAATACTAGCGCTGTGCACCACATTTCGAGTTTAATGTTGTAAGTACGTGATGTTTTTTCTTGGGCGTCTTTAATTAGTTTGTAAATGATTCCTTTTTCTTTATCTATTAATACATAGCTTAATCCTGTGGGTATGATTCTTAATTCTCCTAAAATACTTTTAGATATTTTTAGATAATCGTCACCTAATTCCCAGTACATCTTTAGATCTATTATTAATCTTGTTCTATAATAGGGTGCAATATTAATTCGTGTTGATGATTTTCTTATAATTTGAGTAATAAGGGCATCTATAATGGCATACCAGCGCTGTGTTTCAGGCAGTTTATTTATTTCATCCTTTAAAAATTGGTTTTTTTCGAAAATAGTTAGTACCAGATCAAGGATGTCATTATATGTTGAAACCGGTTCTTGCTCTTGGAGTGATTCTTCCATTTATTATTGTGATAGTAGAGGAATCTATCATTTTTGAGAGGTGAAAGGCAAATTTTTTAGTTTGTGAAGGAGTGGTGGCGGATTAGGTGATTTTTTTCTTTAACTATTACATATCAATTTTGCATATTAATTTTCCCTGGGGATTTTGGGGAATTATTTTAGGGGATAGCATACTGTTGGAGCAGGATTGTATCCTGCTTCTTCTAAAGAATTGGAGCCCGATACAATCGCGCTCCAACTACAATTAACGTGTCCACTTTTTGGGGTACAGTTCAGTGGTGCCGAGGGCGGGAATCGAACCCGCACTTGGAGTAAACCAAACTGGATTTTAAGTCCAGCGCGTCTACCAATTCCGCCACCTCGGCATATTTAGGCATTAACCTAATGTAAGTCTATTATACTTATGCTGACTGTATTTGTCATATGAATTGGAACTAGCCATTCAAT
>JAHJTR010000174.1 GCA_018829865.1 Patescibacteria group bacterium
AATAGCAAGCTTATTTTATCAAAAACCTCCATCCATATTTAAGCCCCATTCAAAATAAATAATATTAATTTTTTTTAATAGATATTTAATCTAAATGCGTTAATATTCAATCAACTAACAAACGCACAATGATAGCCAAAATAATCATCAACGAACCATTTCTAAACAAAGTCGAAACCCTCACCTACGCCATACCTAAGGAATACGAAAATATCTGTGCTGCAGGAAGTATTTGCACCGTACCCTTCAGAAACACCCATGTTACAGGCATAATCATAGAAACTTTAGATAATAAATTCTGTGATCAGCCTAAACTCAAAGCTATCTCCTCCGTTAGCGATCTCAAGCTTCAAAAATGGCAAATAGATTTAGCAAAATGGATTACCAAATATTATCTATGTCCGCTATATAAAGCATTTAAGCTATTTCTACCTCAAAATATGTGGAAAGGTAATTTGGAGTTTAAATCACCCACCGTCTACAAACTCGCCATCACAAATAATGAAGCCAAAGAATTTCTGCAAAAAAACAAGAAATATAAAAAACAACACCTCGTCGTCAAACATCTCCTGATAAATGGCATATCTCAAAGACAAAATATCAAAACCGAGAAAAACGTTATTACCACTCTGATAAAAAAAGGCATAATCCAAGAATTAGACTTTAATACAACCAAAACCGGCAGCCCGAGCACAACAAAAACAGATAAATTCGTATTAAGTGAAAATCAACAAAAAGTTTTCGACAATATTTTAGACAACCGTGACAAAACAAATCTAATCCATGGACTTTCCGCCAGTGGAAAAACAGAAATATATCTCCATCTCGCATTAAAAATTTTATCCGAAGGCAAACAAGCCCTAATCATCGCCCCCGAGCTCACTCTCACTCACCACCTGATTCAATATTTCAAAAAATTCTTTCCCCAATCAATCGCCATTTTACACAGCAAAATAAGCGAATCGCAAAAAAAAGAAATCTGGCATCAAATATATACAGGTCAAATCAAAATAGTGATCGGCTCGCGCATGGCCCTTTTTTATCCTTATCAAAATTTAGGGCTCATAGTAATGGATGAAGAACACGAATGGAGCTACAAAAGTGATCAAGCCCCAAGATACCAAACAAAAGAAACTCTTCTAAACCTACCGGCCATTATAAAAAAAACAGAAAGTATAAATCCCCCACTTATAGTCTTAGCAAGCGCAACACCAAGCATCGAATCATATTATTTAGCAACGAAAAAAGATAAAACCGACAAAGTAAACAATCTCCCAAAAATCAAACTCCATTATCTGGATAAAGATATTAACGAAAGCGAAGTAAAAACCAAAATCATGGACATGAGAGAAGAATTTCATCGCGCAAATTTCACAATGTTCAGCGAAAAATTGCAGGCAGCAATAACAAAGAGGCTTGAGAATAAAAAACAAGTTCTCATGATAATTAACCGCCGAGGCTACGCAAGTTCAGTTTGCTGCAGAGATTGCGGGCACATTGTTCAATGCGACAATTGCCAAGTCCCCATCACACTTTATAAAAATGAGGCCGGAAGTAAATTCTTTTGCCACCATTGCGCAGGCATCAAACAGTATTTAGCGGCATGCCCCAGCTGCGGAAGTATAAATATTAAGGAACTTGGAGTTGGAACACAAAAAGTAATGGCCCAGCTCCGCAAAATTTACCCCCTGGCTAAAATTCTCCAAGTTGACGGGAGCACAATGAAAAACCTCAGCAGTCTAAACAAATTCCAAGAAGACTTAAACAACTCTGACATAATTATCGGCACTCAAATGGCAGCAAAAGGGCTAGATCTCAAGAGATGCACCTTAAGTGTAATCCTCCTAGCTGATTTAGAACTCAGCTTCCCCGATTACAACAGCAGCGAAAGAGCATACCAGCTATTCGTACAAACACGGGGCCGCGCCGGCCGTCACGAAAACGGCGAATTCATCATCCAAACCTATCAACCCGACCACCCCGTCGTCATCTCAGCCAGCGCGGCGCGGCTCAACCAAAAAACATACCTCGATTTCTACAATACGGAAATTGAATTCAGAAAAGAGCTTAGCTATCCCCCATTCACAAAATTAGCCAGATTAAATATCAAAGACCAAGATGAATTAAAAGCCAAAAACCAAGCATCCATAATTGAAAAAATGCTCCAACAAGAAATAAACAGCTACAAAAACTCACAACACTCCCAAATAACAGCCAAAGAATTCGAAACAAAAAAAGACATCGACCTCCCAATAATTAACAAATCCCCTGATCTAATCTATCGAAAAAAAGGCCTCTATAACTGGCACATTCTAATTCGTTCAAATAATCCTCAAAAATTGATACAATCAAATAAAAGTCCGAATACAATAATAGATATAAACCCTTTAAGTACGCTATAGCATTTTAAAAAAATCAACAACTTGCAAGTCCGAAATCACATATTAGCAAGCCTCCCTCTATTAATTTTATATCCCTTTCTTGGCTTAAAAATCATTATCATAATTATTGCATCCATCGCAATTGACATCGATCACATCTATATATTAATAGAAGAGAAAAACTTCAAACTTGAAAGAATCAAATACCTCTCAGACAACATCCACCGAATTTACAAAAAAAATCCTCAAACAGCTCTTAAAAAAATTATCTACCTCTTTCATACAATAGAACTCAACATATTATTTATAATCCTGTCCTTCTGGTACCCAATTCTTATTTATGTAACTGCAGGCTTTATCTTCCACATCATTTTCGACTCCATCCATCA
>JAHJTR010000175.1 GCA_018829865.1 Patescibacteria group bacterium
TCCCCCTCATCCTCCAAATACTCAATAAACCTCTCCATCTCCCCCCAATGAGTAGTCACATTATCCACAACAATCACCCCTCCCTTCCGCACAAGCTTCTTCATCTCCTTAAAGTAAACAATACTCTCCTTTTTAATAGCATCCACAAACCCCAAATCAACACCACTCGAAAAATCAAACTCTTCAAAAACCTCAGGCGCATGCGATTTAATATGAACAATATATTTATTCATCCCGCTTCTCGCAAAAAACCCCTCCCCCAACAAAAACCTCTCCGCATGAGACTCAACCGTATAAACCTTCCGCTCAATCCCAAAGCTTTCATCGCCATCAACACCCCCACCCCTCTCATCAAGCTCCCTCATCCCATCCGCCATCCACAAACTCGAATATCCAAGTGAAGTCCCAATCTCCACAACATTCTTCGCATCCAATTTAATCACCAGCTCCTTCAAAAACTCCCCAACATCCCGTGGAACACACCAGTATTCACCCCGCTTATTCAGCTCTTCAATCTCCCGCATCACGCCTTCAAAATCCACCTTAGATCCCATACCTATTTATATAAAAAAGCATCAGCATTAAAACACAATTCCTTAAAAAGCACCAAAGTTACGCCATAAAAGGCACGCTGTAAATCGTGTATCGCAAGGCGACAAACTATTTTACGCCGAGACGTATAAAAATACGTTGAGGTGGAAAAAAGTTTGTCAACGCCGCGATACGCGATTTACAGCGTGCCAGCCAAAAAATCCTTAACCCTGTTAACCGCAAGCCCCCGATGACTAATCCGCCCCTTATCACTCTTCGTAAGCGCCGCATAAACCTTATCATACCCCTCCGGCCTAAAAACCGAACTCAGCGGCAACCCCGGAATCATCTCCGCCTCCTGCGCATGCGTAATCTCACCCCCGGCCTCCCCCTCAAAAACATGCATCTTCCCATCAACCATCAGCGCCGCAAAACAAATAAATTTCGCCTTCCGATTCACAGCCCCCTTCATCCGCTGCAAAAAATGATCAATCCATTCTTGGTCAGTCGCATCCGCGCCCGCACCCCAACGTCTTGTATTTAACCCCAACTCCCCGGCAAGCTCCGTAACTACCAATCCTGAATCATCCGCAACCACCAATCCTTTTTCCCCCATCCCACTCTTCCCCGCATAATACTCCGCCTTCAAAATCGCATTCGCTTCATAAGTATCCCCCGTCTCCTCAAGATCCTCAGCCAAAATCCCCAAATCAACCGGAAACAAAAAATCCATCGCAAAAGGCAAATCCTCTAAAATAGCTTTAATCTCAGTAAACTTCCCTGGATTCCCGGTAGCAATAAGAAATTCCCGCCCACCGGTCAATCTATCGCAGCCGCTCGCACTACCATTGCAGCCACTCAACCCCCCACAGCCAGCACCACCAACGCAGCCATTCATAATCTCGCCATTATTTCGCATATTTTCTAGGATTCAATAATTTATCCATTTCCAAATCATAAAGCTCCTGCACCCTCGCCGCATCCTCCTCCATCCCCAATTTCCCATAAAGCTCAATCGCCGCAGCCGGATTCGCCGTAAGCACCGTATAATGCGCATTCTCCTTAAGTTTCCCTGAATATTTATCAAGCAACATACGTATCGTAAACCGCCAAGTCGTCATTTGATACTCATCCTCAAGCCCTTCAAGCGCCTTATACAAGCCCAAATAATATCGCAAATCATTAAGCGAATCCATCTCAATCGCATACAAAAATCGATCCTTCGCCTCCTCATATCGCTCAAGTTTCAAAAGCACCTCACCCCAAAAATACCAAAGCTCCGCATAATATTTATAATTAGGAGTTGATTCCTCCAGAAATGTAATAGCCTTCTCATAATCTCCAACAATAATATAATTACTAACCAAAGCCACAGGAACATCACGATTCTGCCATAAATTATTAGCCTTCTCATAAAGCTCAATCTTTTGATCAATTTGAGCGATAGATCCTTCCAAAGACCTCGCCTTCTTCAAATAATACCCATAATATCCTTCATGCCCCCCAACTACCACCCCAATCATAATCATAGCCATCGCCGCCCACCATTGCCACCCGCGTTTAAACGTTCTACTAAAATATTTAGGGAGAGTATTACCGAACACAATCGACAAATTCACAGCCACAAGCAAAACAATCACCAAAAAATTCAAATTATAATCAACCATATTATGAACAGCCAATCCCACCAAAGAAGCCCCGACAGTAACCCTAATCCCCCAATTTGTTTTATACGATTTAGCCAAAGAATGCCTAAGTATAGCAATACATATGGCAATAAAAATAAAAAATACCGTTAAAGACAACAACCCCGCCTCAACCGCAATTTTATGTAAAACACTGTGAGGATGATCAGAAAAAGCAAGCATCTCCCACTGATAACGAGGAAACACATATCTGAAAGAATAAGGACCAAACCCAAACAACGGCTCCTCTTTAATAAGCTTCAAACTGGCATCAAAAAATTGCGCTCTCTCATCAAAAGAAACACTTCCCTCACTCGCCTGAAAAGTCACTTTTTTATAAAAAGAATTTGTTTCAAAACCGTTATATTCTCTCAAAGCATTCATACTTAAAGCAAACCCCAAACTCACCACAAAAACCAAACCAAGCTTCATCCCCCAAAACACAATTTTCTTCAAATTAAAATCCAACTTTTGAAAAAACAAATAAATAGACGCAACAATCATCACAACCACCGCATAACTAAGCCACCCCGCCCTCGAATAACTAAGCATCAAAGAAGAGATAATGAGCATCAAAGTAAAAGCCCCCAAAAATCGATCATATCTACTGCTCACACTTCGCGAAAACTGCATCACGATAGAATACGGCGTAACCAAAATCAAATAATCCACCCAAGCATTAGGGAAAAAACCACCAATCGAACTCAAATCCACAAAAGGCCCCGCAAAACGATTAAACGGATAAAGTAAATAAATCGCAAAACCAAAAAAACAACTCAAAATAGTTATCACAAGCATTATCCTAAAATACCACATCACCCTATTAGTCGATCTAAAATATCTATATCCAACAAAAAACACCAACACCCCAAAAAAAACTCCAATCACCTCATTCAAGCCAACATTAGGTGTTTTAGATATCTCATATGAGAGTAATGTAAAAGAACACAAAATAAGAAGCAAAGTCCTCGACCAATACATCACAGGATCCCTGCTTTGCCCCAGTTTATATTTCCACAAAAAAAACATTAAAAAACTCGCAGCCGTCAAAATATAAGCAGTAGTTTTAAGCCCCCCTCCAAAAGCCAAAAGAAGCACAAACATGCCCACAATATAAACCAAAAAACTCCAATTCTTTAAAAACTCATACACCTTTCTTATCATCTCAATTTTTAAATTAATCAGTAATATTTAACTTCAACTTCCCCGTTACACCATTCAATAATAGTACGATATTTTCCATCAACATTCGATACAGTCACCTTTTTAACATCTTTTAAAGTATTGAGCAACGGCATCACAATTTTAGCTTTAACATCTTGTTTTTTATCAATCAAAATACTCGAATCATACACCACCGACAAATTGCAAATAACCGCCCCCACCGGATTTGTGTAAACCCCGGGCATAATCAAAGCCTCTTGCGGTATTATATTTATTGCAGGAGTTGGCAACGCAGGAGTTGTAGTCGGTAAAGGCACCGGGCTAACAATAGGCCTCGGTGTCACAACCGATTTTGGAACAGGAGTTGTCGCCAAATCAGGCGATTCCAATCCATTTTCATTAGCACCGGATTTAGCAGTCGCCGCATCACTCCCTCCATTTCCATACAAAGCCGCATTTTCCCTCAAAGCCTCAGCACTTTCAATTCCAAGTTTATCCTCATCCACCCCCGGCATATAAACCTTCGAATCTTCATCAAACGGCAAAGTGGACGAATCCACATTAATCTCAAGCTTATCACCCTCCAAAGCCACCGGTTTGAACAAAAAATCTGTTCGCACCAAAGCAAAAGCAATCAAAGCAACCCCCAAAACACTTGGAGCCGCAATCA
>JAHJTR010000176.1 GCA_018829865.1 Patescibacteria group bacterium
GGTTAAATCTACGAATATTACTGCAGAGAATAATTTCACGCATCTTGAGGTGAATGATTCGAGTTTGGTTTTGTTCATGGATTTTAATATTGAAGATATTTCAAATGTTACTTATGATTTGACAGGGAATGATAATGACGGAAATGTGACCGGGGCAGTTTGGAATTCAACAGGTGGTTTTGATGGGGAAGGAGCTTATGAGTTTGATGGTAGTGGGGATTATGTTGATTGTGGAAATGATAGTAGTCTGAATATAACTGGGGCTCTTTCTCTTGGAGCATGGGTGAAATTTAGTGGGAATGGAGTAATACTGCTGAAGGGTTCTAATCAGTATAGAGAATATTATTTGGATGTCGATGGTTCAAAATTTAGATTTGGTCTAGGGAATGGTTCGTTTTCAGAGACAATAGCTGATGGAAATGGTGCTTCAACTCCTAATGAATGGCATCATGTCATTGGAACGGTTAATGCAAGTGATAAAATGAAGATATACATAGATGGAGTTTTACAAACAGACCAACCGACAAGAGTAGGAGAACTCCATGACCAAGATATATTAGCAATAGGTCGTAGGGGAGATGGTAGTGGACCATTCAACGGCTCAATAGACCAAGTAATGATTTGGAATCGTTCGCTTTCTGCGGGTGAGATTTCTGAGTTGTATGCTAATCAGTCGTATTTGTTTAAGAATCCAGGGACGCAGGTGAATAAGGCAGTTAATGTGACGCAGGGGAATTTTAATAGGGTGGACTTAGCGACGAGCGCGGTGATTCCTGATGGGACTAATATCTCTGCCAGGTTGGGTTATTGGAATGTCTCTGACGGTTATGACGATACAGACACTGGCTTGGTGCTGAGCATGCACTTTGATAATTTAAGTTCTTACGGAGAAAATGATACACATGTTGTTGATTTGTCAGGATATGGGAATAATGGGACAGTTGTCGGGGGAAATGTTACAACTGCCGACGCTAAGTTTGGTAGGGCGATGATGTTTGATGGGGTTGATGATTATGTTGATTGTGGGGATGATTCGAGTTTGAATATTAACAGTGTATTTACAATAACATCTTGGATATATCCACGTAGTGTCGGGGCGAGTGATGGAGCTGTAATAGTATTCAAATGGGATGATAGTACAGGAACTGATAATTCATATTTTTTTAGATTAACAAATACTCGATATTTACGAATTGGATTAAAAGATGAAACTGGCACAAACAGACTATATAGTGATACGGTTAGTCAGATTCCATTAAATCAAATGAGTTTTGTGTCTGGTCAATATGACGGAACATATTTAAAATTATTTCTAAATGGTAATTTTTTAAGTCAATTGAATATTGGTTCTCATACAATTAAACAAACTGCTGATAATGTTTGGATAGGTAGACAAGTGGACTATCCATCAGTTGATAATGCTTTCAACGGCTCAATAGACCAAGTAATGATATTCAATCGTTCTTTATCAGCAGATGAAATAAATGAGCTTTATGTGAAGGGGAAGTTGAATTATGATTATACAGGCTGGCAGAATGTTTCTGAGGGGATTGACACCACGACGTTTGTTACAGCAGAGCAGACAGAATATGTTATTCCAGAGTTTATGTTTTATTCAGATGGTTATGGTTTTAGCACGCCGTACTTAAAGAGCGGGCAGATTGGAAGCTGGGGAATAAATCTTTCAGGTTATGAAGTTCCTGAAGTTAGTTTTGTCCCACCGACTTTGAGCAATGATTCAGCAACTGCAAATACATGGTTTGAAGTGAATGCAACAATTGAAAACGCTGATGACCTGGATGAAGTTCAATATAATTTCAACGGAACTAACTTCACAATGTTTAATGATTCTTTGGTTTTGATGATGAATTTTGATAATGTTTCTGCTTTGGGAGAGAATGATACCTTGGTTAAAGATTTGAGTGGTTATGGGAATGATGGAACTATTAGTGGTTCTTCATGGAATTCAACAGGAAAGTATGGCGGGGCGTTTGAGTTTGATGGGGTTGATGATTGGGTGAAGATTTATAATGACGATAGTTTAATGTCTGTTAATTTGACTAATGAGATTAGTATTGGATTTTGGTTTAAATCCAATTTATTAATTACTGATTATCCTTCTAGTTGGCCTAGGGTTCTTGGGAAAGGGGCGTATAATCTTGGTTATGAAGTTTATTTTACAACTAGTACAGGAACAATTGGTAAAACTATTATGGCATGGAATGGAACGGATAATAATCGGTTGATTTTTAACTCATTAAAAGTTGATTTTAATAAAGATCAATGGTATCATGTGGTTTTTAATTATGATGGCGGCGGCGGATCAAATAATATGAAAGTCTATATTGATGGAGTATTAGATAACCAAGCTACAAAAACAGGAAATATAAATATTGATAATAGTGGAATGGGGATAGGTTCCGGTTCTGGAGGTAGTAACTATTTCAACGGCTCAATAGACGAAGTTCAAATATGGAATCGTTTTTTATCAGCGTCGGAAATTTATCAGCAATATATCTCAAACTTAAACAAATATGATACAGACAAATGGAATCTTTATGTGAATCAATCATTGAATGCAACAAACGGATTGACAGATGGAACTTACACTTATCAGGTTTTTGCAGAGGATACAAGTGGGAATTTGAATTTTACTGATTTGAGGACAGTGAGTGTTGATAGTGTGGGGTGTGCGTGTCCTGGTTTGAATCAGAATTGGGGGATTGATTTGTCAAAAAGGTGTAGCATTCTTTCAGATTGTGCTCTTGGAACAGGGAAGCTGAGCTTTACTGGCTCGGGAATTGTTACTTGTGATGCGGCAATCAACACAACCGGTTTAGGAGACCCTGGTGCAAACGGAAAATTAATAATAAATGATAATTGCAGGATTTGGGTGATTTAAATGGAGCACAAAGAGATAATCAATTTGGGAGAATTATATAATGCTGTTCCGACGCAATCAAGTTACTATAAGAAAATTTAAAAGTAGAGGATGATTAATAAAATAAGATGAAAACAAAAAAGATGGGGGATATATGAAACTAAATAAAAAAATAATTATAAATAAAATCGGTAAAAATAAAAAACAATTAAGAGCAAGAGGAGTAAAAAAAATAGGGATTTTTGGGTCATTTGCAAAAGATAAATATTCAAAAACAAGTGACATTGATGTATTAGTTAAATTTGAAAATGTAAATTTTGATAATTATATTGGGCTTTTATTTTTTTTGGAGAGGATTTTCAAGAAGAAAATTGACCTTGTCATAGAAGATGATTTAAAACCTGAATTAAAATATGTAAAAAAAGAGGCAGAATATGTCAAAATATAATCTTTATTTAAATGATATCTTGAAAAATTTAAAAGCAGAGGGCAAAGTTTATGCACCCAAGGGTGTACCCTCTGTGGGAGGGGATGTAAATACAGAGGGCAAAGATGGTGAATAATGGAAATGTTGGGGTGAAAGTGAAATACAAAAAAGAGGAGGTTTATTGATATTTAATTATATCAAGTGATAAAAAAATATATCAGATGATATTTGAGACAAATATAAAAAAAATAATGGCTTTATTTTTAAGAGAACCATTGAAAGATTTTCATCTAAGGGAGATAGAAAGAAACAAAGAAAAGATTGTTGGCATAACTTCAAAATTAAAGAGGTTGTTAAAAGAGAATGATAAGTAAAAAAATAATACTGGTTTTCTTGGGTTTGTTTTTAGTAAGTAGTGTTCTGGCTTTGCCGATTTATGTTAAGCCGCTTGACGGCTCAGGAAATGTGCAGCCGAGCACAGCGTTTAATTATACTTTTAATTTTACTACTGGTGCTGATTGTTCAGGGGTGGTGCTGTCAAACTCGTCGACGATAACAACAGGAACAGACGGGGTTGGGTTTATTGATATTAATGTTTCAGAGGCGTCTTCGATTCCTTCTTATTTGTGCGAGTACAAAAACGGAACACTGAGGGCAAATCATAGTTTGAGCAGCCAGTTGTTCGGAGATGTTTATGTGAGTGGGAATGTGGGGATTGGGACTGCGGAGCCAGGGGCGAAGTTGGAAGTAAATGTGGGGGCAGTTAACAGTGGGATAAATGTGTTTGGGTCTGCTATTCCACAATTTCAGATTGGTGCGGATACTCCTCATAGTCTGCA
>JAHJTR010000177.1 GCA_018829865.1 Patescibacteria group bacterium
AGTTTGGCGATCATAATCATTCTGATGATCATGGCGTTGTTCTTTTTTGCCCAGAAGAAAGCTATTAGAGGTTCAAGCCCAAAAGGGATGATTTTTGCTTGTTTGATAAAATTTGTTTTGTGATCGTCGGCTAGTTTTTCGAGTTCGATGAAGGATTCTTGGCTTTTGAAGTGAGATAATCCTTGTTGGATGATTTTGGCGTAGTTTGAATTTCTGAAATGTTGGATTATGTTGTCTGTGGATTCTTTATAAAGATCTTTAAAGTCTTTTACTTTGATGTTGCCGCCTTCGATCATAATTTCGCCAAGAAAGTCCAAGGTTTTTTCTTGCGCTTTTGCGCGTAGGAATGTGCTTATGTTTGCCAGGTCTATGCTTATTTCTGTGAAATCGATGAGGAATTTGCTGCCTGTTTTTGTTGCGATTTTTTTGAGGAGTGAGAGGAGTGCTTTGTCTAGAATAATGTCGATGATTTGTGGATTTTGCTCTTTTTCGTAATGTTTGAAGGCATTTTCTATAGCTTCTTTGATGATTATTTCATGCTCGCTGTTTTTTAATTTGAGGTTTTCGTTGGCTCCCTCCAAAATAATACTTTTTAAAATACTTAGATCAATTGTTCCTAAATTCATCAGATGTGGCTCGACATCCTGCTCAATATTTTTGTTGGCTACTTTACCTTTAATAAGAGTTTTTATGTTGTGGAAATCGTAGCGATACCAAATATAATCCAGCGCCCAACCGGCAGGGGACATTTTGACAAGAATATCTTTTGAGTCGCTTAATCCTGCGTTTATGACTTCTTGAAAACCACTAAGATTATCGATATCTCCAACGTGATTTGAATAATCAAGTTCGTTGAGAATTTTGTAGGCGTCTTTTGGCGTTTTAGCGCCAATCATTCTTTCGACTTCGTTGGCATTAAGCAATTTTGTCTCGAGAACTCTGATGCGACCTACTGCGCAAGCGAATTGAGTGGGGGCGATAGCCATAATTTGTTTTAAAATAAAGTTTTACTAAAAGTTTCTTCAAGTTGGTCTTGAAGCTGTTTCTGGAGGAGAGACTCAAATGTGCAATCGATTTCGATGTTTTTTGATTTAAGGATGAATCCTCCTTTGAATTTACCTTCTTCTTTGATGATCGCGAATTTGCTGCCGGTTTCTTTGATTGCTGTTGTTGTTTCTGCGGTTTTGTCTTTAGCCGGGACTACGAATCCTTCTTCGTATTCTTTGCTTAATTTCTTGAGTAATTTTGTGATGTAGGCTTCGTATTTTGAAGATGTTGATAACGCTTTTAATAGCTCTTCTTCAGCATTTTTCATTGCTGCTCGTTTTGCTTTAAGGATGGTGTTTTTTGTTTCCATCTTTGCTAAAATTTCGGCTTTTTCTTTGATTTTTTGAGTTCTTTCTTTGCCCGATTGGATAATATTTTCTTTTTCATTAGCTTCTTTTTCTTTATATTCTTCTCTTAATTTAGCTACGGCGTCTTCAAACTCCTTTTTAAGTTTTGCAATTTTGTCAGCGCCTTCTTGTTGAATTTTATCCAAGATGTCTTGTAGGGCCATTTTATGTGAGATTATTAATATTTTATTATCTGATTGTTGGGGGAGAGAGTTGACTCGCCCCCAATATATCAGACAGCAATTTATACAGTTGCTGCTGCTGGAATTTGGATTCCGAAGATCAAAAGAACTGATACTAGAAGTCCAAGTACCGCGTATGTTTCTACCATCGCAGACATAATAACCGCTTTACCAGTGTTAGCTGGATCTTTAGCTACGATATTAAGACCTGCGGCAGCAACTTTACCCTGGTGTATTCCTGAAACAAGGCCTGTGAAGGCTACAGGAAGTGCAGCGTAGAAGAATTGCCAAGCGGTTGCTGTATCGATAGCTTTTGGAGCTCCACCGATAAGACCGATTTGGATAAGGATAAGTAGTGCTCCTAGGAAACCGTAGATACCTTGTGTACCTGGAAGAGCTTCTAGAAGAAGGATTTTACCGAATTCTTCCGGTTTTTCGGTAAGTACTCCTGCACCACCTTGTCCTACTAGACCTACTCCGATTGCAGAACCGATTCCACCAAGGATGGCGGCGATTGCGGCTCCGAGAACGGCGATTGCTAGTGGTGAGTCAAATCCGAACATGTGTGTAAAATTTATGAAATAAAATATATTAAGAAATCCTTATATACTTGCAAACTCTTTTAAATGGTTTGAAGGCTTTTCCTCCTCCTTCCATAAACTTGCCGAAAAATTCAACGAATTGAAGACGACCTGAATGGATGAATGAACCAAGTGTTGATAATGCGATATTTAATGAGTGACCGATAATTCCGACTATGATTACGAGAACGATTCCTACAACCGGTATGCCGCCGGCCATGCTGGCGATTGTGTTCATTGCGTAGGCGATAATTCCTGTGCCAAGACCCAGGGCCATGATACGTGAATATGAAAGTACGTCTGAAAGGTAGCCGACCAGATTGTAGAGAGAGAGAACGCCGATGCCCAGCTTGGCGACGATGTTTTTTTGTTTTCTACCTTGAGTTAGTACGAGTAATCCGGCTAATCCTAGGGCTGCGTAAGTTGCTACTTCTCCGAGCATTGGGTTTGTTTTCGCTAATAGTAATTTTGCGGCTGCA
>JAHJTR010000178.1 GCA_018829865.1 Patescibacteria group bacterium
TAATCCAGTGTTTGCGGATAATCAGTTGAATGCGCTCACCCTCTTTTTGTCCGGGGAAATGTGGCTGTGTCATTGGTTTAGCTTAGATTATTTTGGCTATGACTAGGTGAAAGTGTAGCAATTTGTTGATACTATGGGAAGAGGAGAATTGCAGGTGCTTATGAGTATTGAAGTGATATATTTATAATTCATAAATCTTTTTTTAATTGAGAATGTTAATATTACTCTCGAAAATATTTTCTCCGCTTTGATAGAAATTAATTACAATGTCTTCGCCAAAATAAGGTAAAACAAGCAAAAAACTGCCTTGTGTCCTATCCTTAATAACTTCGCTAAACTCGGGGTAGTGTATTTGATTACCCTCATCGTCAACCCACTCATCATTATTATCAAAACTTGCTTTTAGTGGAAATCTGGCTGTATCTATGTATAGAATTTTCCCTTCCCTGTTTTTAATAACAACTAATTGTCTATCATTTTTATTGGATTCATTAATTACATCTTTGTTGAAATGAAAAAATCCTTCAGAAACTTTTTTGTCGACTATTTCGTAGTTACCATGGTTAAATTTTACCTCAATTTGCATTAGTAAATCATTTCTTAAGGAAGCAAACTCCGGTTCTTCCGCAAGCATATTTAAACTTATGCCCATTGTTCTTAAATCATACTTATCATATAGGGATTCAATCATTGATATATTATGAAAAAACACTCTATTAGGTAAGAGATGAAATGATAAATTGGTGAAACGGCTAAGAACTGAATTGATTTGAGTAATGTTGTTTGGACTGAAGGCGTGCGGAGACATGTGATCAAATCTCATCATTGAATTAAAACTTGGCCTGTAAGCATCATCAGTATAAATATTACACCCCTCGTGACATTGAACTTCAATATTGTACAAACCATCGGCAGTTGTACAATCAATTTGATCTTCTTTTTCACAACCATCTCCAAGAAAATTCAGGCTCTTCCAATAGTTTTGGCAATCTAATGTACTGGCAAAATATGAGCAAGCCGGTAGTTTCTCTGACCTGCTATTTGCTGACTGTTTCCCGCTTATAACAATGTACTCATCATCCAATTCACCAAATGAATGACCTAATTCATGGATCATACCCGTATCCATTTCTTCCGCTCCGAATTTTGTTAAATTATCTTTATAGCTCTTAAGATAATTACTGAAGCTCATCCCCTTTGGATAAGAGATACTGTGCCCGATATAGGCGTTTTTACCTGATGCATGAGTGTAGAACTGATTATCGTTGATAAAATTTACGGTGTATTTATTTGGAAGAACGCAATTCGCTGAAAGTTGTTGTGAACCTTCATAATAATTGGTTTGATTCTTAGCCATTGGAGGAGCTACTTTATCGACCATCCATAAATTAAATTTATTAATATTATTATCAAAAGGCGGTTGAGAGAATAATGATAGTTGCTTAGCAAAAGGGTTAAACTGTTTTTTTTCGACGAGCAATTCTATTATATATTTAATCATTTCAATATTTTCATATCCGGTTGCCGTAAAGACCAGATTTATGCGATCCTTGGATTTGTCATTGTGCCCCTTGATTACCTCTAAACATTTCGCTCCGGCATAATTTTGAAATGATTTTGAAACATTAAACCTTGGTTGACTTGTGGATCCGAATAATACACCTTTATCAGGTGTACTTTGAGCGCCACCATTTTCGAAAATTGAAGTTACCCCATATTCTCCATCAACAAGCGTATCACTGAAGGTAGTGGTATAAATATTATCACCCGCTTTTTTGTCACCGTTTAACCCATTGTCATTAATTTTCAAAAAATATTGCTTCATTATTTTTGATCCTGTCCTGGGATCTGTTACCTGTTCAGGGGAAAAAATAGTGATATGCTTAGGATTAAGATTTACTGTTTTAGAATAATTGGCATTCCAATATTCACTTGTTATTGTTTTGTGAGGCAAAAAAAGCTCAATAATCACACTTTTACCAGCCTCAACTTGACTAGGTGTAATTTTTGACCATTCGGGGAAACACCCCCCGTTATTGCATTTATGTCTGCAAGTAATTAATTCCCACTGCTTTTTTCCCGTTTGATCGCAATAGAATTCTTTTAATTGTTTTATATCTACGCAAATGTCTTTTGAACTTTCAATTGTTTTAGTTATTTCGTTGAATATTTTTGTTTCGCTTGGATTAGTCGAATCCTTACCAAAATCTTCATCCATACAGTTCGTGCAAGCTCCTTCGTAACAAAATTCATTATATGCACATTGTATCCTACGCTTTTGCAATTGATCATTATTATTACAAATCCATTCATTTACGAACTTAGCATTTCCAGCTTCACAATAATCCCGCTCTACTCTTCTTTTATCCGGCGAGCCAAGAATAGAGTACTTTTCTCTGTATTCAGATGTACCACTATTATAGACCGAATCTCCATCGGGGTCCCAGCAAGACTGGTTTAAAGGTTTATCATATCCGGTTTCCATATAATTACCTGCCGGTAAATAATTTAATTCAATCTGATTCATATTCTGCTCAAAATAAAGCTGCCCTTTAATTGATTTATAATTGCTTAAAGCAATTAGACTGAAAAAAATAAGTAAAATAATAAGAATTATTAAATGCTTTTTGTTTGTTTTCATAAATGACATTCATTTGAAAGTTAAATAAAATTTTATTTTATGATTTTTATGATCTTTTCAGCTTCACTTATGTTATCGAATTTTTTGATGCTTTGCGCGGCTTTTTTTGTTAGATCCGTACTTTCAGTTTTTGTGATTTTCATTAATTTACTTATGGCTGCTTTGATTTTTTGTGTGTTTTTAGGATCGGCAAAAACTGCTCCCTCACCTATTACTTCGTGATGGACTTTTAGATCTGATGTGCCGATTGGTGTTTTGAAATATGCGGCTTCGAGTAAAGGGAGATTGAATCCTTCACTTAATGAAAAGTTAATGAA
>JAHJTR010000179.1 GCA_018829865.1 Patescibacteria group bacterium
GGGAACAAAATCGGGAACAAAAAATTTTTGCGTTTTCGTATTTGTTCGTTCTTTCCGTCTTTCTTTTGTCCCCAATTTGGGCTTTGATTCGGTCAAATCATATCGTGCCAGTTTGCGGGCTGGCACGCTTGTACCCACGAAATCCGCGAGTGTGAACTGTTACGAACAAATTCGAACCGAGTTTGTTCGTGTTTCCTCGCTCACCGCTACGCGGTTCGCTTAGCTCGCCCCTGCGGGGCTCGCTTAACAACATTTTTCTCAGCGCGATTTTTTGTGTTTGGCTTCGCCAAACTATAACAGCAACACAAAGCTACTTAGATCAAAAGAATTATACCACAACAGAACGGAAGCCTGACGGGTTACCGTAAGCACCAAAACAAACACCATCAACTGGCCGTATTCACGGCCTTATTGCGGTCTAACGGTTGACGGTTTGCGGTAACGGCTACCGCAACGGTAACCCAAGCACATTTCAGTCGCAATTTGCCCATTCAGGGCAATTCTCCAAGTGCTAGAAAACAACTCCAAAGTGCCTTCGGCACAGCACTTGGTTAGAAGCTACAGCTACAAAAACCGTTGCTCCTGAAATATCCCTTAACAGGGATTCCTCACTGCGGTGAGGGAAAAATATAACAAAAACTTGACATTTGCAAGATATTATAGGATAATATTTCCATATTTTGAAGTATCAATTAAGCTTTGAATATCTTCAAACTATAGCACATTAAAATGATGGTTGGGGTTGGGAGTAGAAAGATGTCGTCGAGACTTTCGACAACACAAACTATTCCCAATTACTAAAGGAGATTGAAGATGAAAACCAAACTGTTCGTATCGTTCGTGTTATTGGCAGTCTTTGTCAGTGCTTGTGGCGGTGGGTCAATACAGACGATCGAAGTCCCCGGCTATGCTACGAATTACGCCGCAATGCGTGCTGTTCGTGAAGAGGTGGATTCATGGGGCTATTCGATGCCTACCTACCTTGACTCGGATGCGACACTAACGGAAGGTCCTTTGGGATTGTTCATCAAAGAATATGCAATTGATGACACATTCGATGATTATGGTTTCGGAAATTTCGGTCAAACCTGTGGTTTAACCTCGTATGATGAGGTCACATTTGACTCGGAAACAAAAACCATAACTGCTATCTTTTTAGCCAGCACGAGCGATCAAGACTTTCTTCGTTGATGTCAAAACCATATCGAGAAATCTATGGCGGTCTATGTGGTATACGTGGAGAAGGCAAATGAAGGCTTTCTTGTCAAATACCATGTGGAATACTGGCAGACCAAAGTCATCTTTCGTATCGAAAAGTAACCAACCATCAAAATTAAATAATGACACTGCTGACCGATTAGGTTAAATAACCAAAAACCTTATTCGATCAGCAGCACTTTCAAGTTAATAAAAACTTGTTAATTTGAATGTGCTTTAAAGTCCTACTAATAACTAATTAATTATTCTTGATATAGCAATAGTTGAAGATTACTAAACTTTATTTTGATAATGCTCCTTGATTATTCTATTTCCCAAATTAACCAATTCTTGATGTCCTATATTAGCTCTAGGGTCATTTGTCATGTCTGTTATATGGTGGTCATCAAAAGCTAAAAGTTGACCATCAACTTTGGAGGTGTCGGCAGATCCAATATTGTTTTCCTGTTGGAATTTATAAACTGCATTTGTTGGATCACCATCATAATAAATAATATGTTTAGGTTTTAAATCGGGATTTTTAGAAAAATAATCTTCCCAATATTCTTTAGCGGGTATAGTATTTTCTGCCTTTTTATATTTTGCACTTGAACCGTCGATAATTTCTTGGAATTTTCCCTCTGGTACATCTTTATTCCAATACATAATACTTTGTGTAAGTGACGGTAAAATCATTCTTGCTGAATCAGTGTCGAAACCCAGCTTTACTATTTCTTCAAGGCACATTCTATCAAAAGTTTCACCCATATATTTTTGTGCATCGTAGCTTCTCTCGTTGTAATATGCTCGGGCAAATTTAATTACCTCTGATTCATCATTTAGCTCCTTTGCCCATTCATTGAATTTATTTTTAAGTCCAACATCTTCAATCATAACTTTCTTATCTACACCATCAATACTTTTTACCTCGGAAGCATATTTAGAACCAGTATTTGGATCAACCTGTACCTTTTCTGGCAAGAAAGCAACTCCTGCATCAATTGAAATCCCTGGATTTTCTTGAGAATTTGGCCATATAAAAACATCATTCCATTTTGTTTCACTTTGAGGATGTGTAAAATCTTTCTCCCAACCATTAAACGCAAAATTGTGTTGAGAAGCAATTACATCAGAAGGAAAAACAAAAAATGCTTCATTCTGTTTCTCCCCACCATAATAATCGTCAGCGGCTAATTGTGCAGCAAAATGTACTGCTGTTTTGTCGGGGTATGTTGGAGCGCTTGCTAATGACCAATGTAATTGGCTATCAAATCTTTTAGTGGCTTCCTCTTCGTTTTCCGCCTGCAAAGCCCACTCACTTAAAAACATTTTTACTGAAACTTCATCTCTAGCTTTTAATCCACCTAATGCGAGTGGCGGTCGTAATTGCTTCTCATCTTTAACGATATTTAATAAACCATCATGAAACTCTTGGAGTCCTGCCGAATGGTAAAACATTGCATTATGATCCCTAAAGCCCTGTCTTGTTACATGGGTGAGAAAATGAGGATTTAGTCTTTTCCACAATGCCACATATTCATCTGTTGAAAGTTGAGCTAACACTTCGGGTTTTAACAAATCTCTTTTTTCTTGATTGGTTAGTGGAGTTTCAGAAGTTTTTTCGTAGTATGCCTCAATCATTTTTTTAGGATCGGGTAGTCCGTCTTGTTTCGTTCGTTGTTCGAGTAGTTGCTCTTCTAGCTCAATCTTTTGTTTGTCGGGTATGTTGAGTTTATCTTTAATTTTTACAAGAATGGTTTCTTGTCTTTCGTCTAATTTTACCTCAGTCTTTTTAATTTCATCTCTTAATGTCCTTGATTCCCGAATCTCAGAAGCTAATTTATCTCTACCTTCTTGATCATTATTTTTTGAAATTGTTCGTGGGTCAATCAAATCTTTTTTAACTTGTTGAATTTCAATCGGTGCAGGTGATTCACTCATTCTTAAATTATTACACTTTTGTTGGTGAAAAGGTATATTAAAAATAATAAAGATATAGTTGAATTATTTTATCCACTGCGTAAAATAATAATTGGAATCAGATATTAACGAATTGCTTTTTTCAATAACGCATTCGGACAGAAAGAAGTAATTCGATCTGATTCCACCGGATGCGTCATTTAAGTTGTTAGAAAACTATAAGACAACAGAACTTTAAAAATTTTTGCCTTTTGATTTGAACACATAACACAAAAACTAAGTTCGGCAGGCACTTTGTTAAGCAAGCCCCGCAGGGGCGAGCTAAGCGAACCGCGTAGCGGTGAGCGAGGAAACACGAACAAACTCGGTTCGAATTTGTTCGTTCTTTCCGTCTTTCTTTTGTCCCCAATTTGGGCTTTGATTCGGTCAAATCATATCGTGCCAGTTTGCGGGCTGGCACGCTTGTACCCACGAAATCCGCGAGTGTGAACGTTTTTGAACAAATTCGAACGCATTTCAAAGAATCGTGTTAGCTCGCCCCGCCGTGGCGGGGCTCGCAAGGTGAGCGCGGCGCCCCCACCCGCCGCGCTTCCGTTATTTTTTCGCGCGCGATTTTTGGATTGCTTCGCAATCACTAACTCATTTTATTAATATCAATGAGTCCTTTTTCGTTCTGAATTAATTTGAATAAATTTTCAGCGTCTTCTTTTGGCAAATTTATGTTTCCATAAATATGGCCTGGCCAAACTTTAACTCCATCTCGATCTTTTTGATCTTTTTCTAGGTCAATAAGTGAGTGTGGTCCTCTATCATGAAGTCTTTGTTTTCGCAGAGATAAAGGAATGGCTAAATGATATAGAAAAACTTGGCAAACTATTTCTAGTTTTCTCAAAAAAACCGACAAATCACTAATTGTTAAAAATCTTTCACCAATAACAATAACGGTAAAATCATCTTGAAGATACTTTTTTATATCTTTGGCAAAATTCTCTCTAGCTTTTAACTGGTCCATGTTTTTTTGTTGCTCATTCTCCCAAATCCATTTGGGGTTTAATTCCTCAACATAAGTGTCTAAATCTAATAGAACGGCTTTAGCTCCAAACTTATTAAACATTTCTAACAACAACACTCCAAGCGTATTTTTTCCTGATGCTGGCCCACCATCAATTATTATTAACTTCATTCTCTTAATTATAAAACAAAACTTAGTTTCGTGGTAAACTTAATTTAATGAAAACACGATACGAAGAAATGTTTCCTCACGAATTTAAGGAGGCAATAGCCAAAAATCCTATCGCTTTTCTTCCACTTGGGAGTATGGAATATCACGGCTATCACAACGCTCTGGGCTTAGATTCTTTAAAAGCCTGGAAAATTTGCCAACTTACCTGTGAAAAGATCGGTGGTGTTGTGTTTCCTCCGCTTTATTTAGGGGTCGATGCATGGCCAGATATTGATCTACAGAAATATCCAAATAAACAGTTCGATTGTTATCATCTTAACGCGAAATTGTACCAAGAGATTTTGGAGAATTATTTTTATAGAATGATAAGAATTGGATTTAAGAAAATTTTTGTCTTAGCTGGCCATTATCCAAACTCTGACGTCGCCAAGTTAGCTGCAGCAAAATACAAGAATACAAATTTTATCATCGTAAAAGAGCCTGATTTGATTGATGGCGAAATAGGTGATCACGCTGGAAAATGGGAAACATCACTCCTCATGGTATTGTTTCCCAAACTTGTTGATCTAAAACTTATGAATGATAAAGAAGGCAGGTTGAGAGCAGTTGAAGGGGATGATCCTATAAATTCTTCTGTTGATTATGGGAATAACTTACTTCATAAAATGATCTCGAAAATAATCGGGCTTCTCCAATAAAAATCCCCTTGTTTTATGAAATTAAATTTTGTTATACTAAAGTTGAACTCAAACTTACCTTTCGGCTTTTTTAATGGCCGTCCTAGACAAGTCCGAAAGGGTTTGAGTTCAACTAGGGCGGCCATTTAAGTTATAAAAGTTCTTTAAAATTTTTGCATTTTTCTTTGTTCCGCTTTCAGCGGAATGTTCGAGCCGACTTTTTCGGAAGCGCGGCGGGTGGGGGCGCCGCGCAACATTGCGAGCCGAGTGGAGCGAGGCGAGCTAACACGATTCTTTGAAATGCGTTCGAATTTGTTCAAAAACGTTCACCATTTTGGAAATCGAAAGATGGTTGGGGGCAGCGCTGGCTGCGCCCCCCTCCGCAGACAGCGCTGCAAAGGCATAATTCAAATTCGCCGAGAGCCGCCGTAAAAAAGAATGAAGAAAAACGCAAAAAATTAAAGAACTTTAAGGAAACAAAAATATGATCAAATATATTGCTTACTGCAGAAAATCTACAGACGAGAAGGACAAGCAAGTTTTATCCATTGAGGCACAAATAGCCGAACTCAAGGAGTTTGCCAAAAGAGAAAACTTATCTGTTTCTGAATTTATCACCGAAGCCAAAAC
>JAHJTR010000180.1 GCA_018829865.1 Patescibacteria group bacterium
AGTGGTAAGGCAGTAGCTTTTGGAGCTATGTACCGGGGGTTCGAATCCCTCCTCCCCAGCCAATTAGTAAAGTTTGCGCTTCCCGCCTCGCTCGGGGCTTCGCCCCTCGCTTCGGCGGACGAATTTTCAAGCAATTTCCAAGGGTTTTTGTATTCTACAAAAACCAGCCGCTCTTGCAGGAGCGGGTTCGAGCCAATCTTTTTCAGGAAATTTTTCTTTTCGGAAAAATTTCCTCGCGAAGCGGCAATTTGTGCTTGATTAGCCGTCAAAATGAAGTTTTTACAAAGTTCGAGCCAGCGGTTGCCCTTTCGCTCAAAATCCTTCAATCTTTCGGAAATCTCAATTTTTTGGTTGAGAATTTTTTGTTTTTTGGTAGCGTATTCTTCGGTGGAAATAATGCCGTCTAACTGATTGTCTAAAAGTTTTTCCAGTTTTTCCTCATGCTCGGCAATTTGAGATTTTAGATTTTGAGCGAAAGTCATTTCGGCTTGGACGTTTTCCTCTTTTTCTTTGTCCAGTTCGTTAATCATTTTTTTGGTCCAAGCCGAAGGCAAAGAAACTTTTTGAATTATGTTTGAAATCTGCTCGGCCAAAAGTTCTTCGCGAATGTATTTTTGCGAGCAGTTGTTTTTCTTTTTGGTGCAACGATAATAATTGTGTCCCTTGTGGGTTTCCGAAGTGATGGAACAGCCGCACTCGCCGCATTTCAAAAGCGAACGGAAAGCGTATTCTATTTGGCCTCGCTTCATTTTGTGGGCTTTGGTTTTCATCACTTCTTGGCATTTATCAAAAAGTTTCTTTGCAATCGCTGGCTTATGCGTTCCTTGGTGGAGTTCAGCGTTGAAATAGAAAGCTCCGTAGTAAAATGGATTTTTCAAAAACATCTGGATATTGGAAATCGTAAAAACTTTGCCGCTTCGGCTAATCAAGCCTAAAGAAGTCATTTTATTTCTCAAATCTTTCAGAGAATATTCGCCGGTGGCGTAGAGTTCAAAAAGTTTTCTAACAAGCGGAAATCTTTCCGGGTCGGGAATTATTTTGTGGTTCACTTTGTCGTTGAGATAACCGGTAATCGCCACTCCGCTTTGTTTGCCTCGTCTGACTTTTTGGCGCAACCCTCGTTTTACATTCTCTGAAAGATTATCAATGTAGTACTTTGACTGCCCAAAAGCGATATTCAACATAAATTTTCCTTGCGGTGTTGTATCAAACCAAAATGTCGGGAATTTTAGCGCGGTGATTTTTTCCGTGTCTATGAGATAAATTATTTGTCCGCCGTCTATTGAATTTCTCGCCAATCTGTCGGGGTGCCACGCTAAAATTCCATTTGCCTCGCCGGACTCAATCCTCTTTATCATTTCGTTGAAAATTGGACGGCCCGGAATTTTGGCGGTCTGCGATTCTACAAAATTTTCAACGATATTCAAATTTTTCCGTTCGGCAAATTCTTTCAGCTCCGTAATCTGGCCTTCAATGGAAAGAATTTGCCTGTCCGGCTCATCTGTTGACTTTCTGGCGTAGAGAAAATATTTTATCATAGTTTTATTTGATTAAATTTGTAATCGCTTTTGGGCAGAGAATTGCCGCTTTGCGGTCGTCCTTCGGGCGACAAAAAAGATTGGCTCGTTTGGAAATTGCTTGAAAATTCGTTTGCCGAAGCGAGGGACAAAGCCCCGAGCGAGGGGAGAAACGCAAACTTTACTAAATGGCTGTCTGTCTTGAACGAAATCCGAACTTTTTTCCGCGAAAATCCCGACGCTGACTTTTGATAATTTTCGCTCGGGCGGGCAAAAAGGAAGGAGGTTGGGGGGAAGGCCCCGAAGGAGTCGCTTCGCGACCCTACGGGGTAAAAATTTTTGCCCGCCCTCGCTTTTCCGCTGCCGCCGAATTTCGTGCAAACTCCGTTTGCACGCCGCATTTATTTTTTATAAAAATCTTTCAGTATTTCATCGGGGCTTACTGCTCGCATTGTAGGAGTTTTAGGCGGTCTAATTTTTACCTCTTTTTTAGCGATTAAACTTTCGATGGTATCAAATTTAGAAACATCGGCGTTTTTAAATTCTTCCACTTCGTTAATTTTTTGATATATCTCGTGAACTATTTTTGCTGGAATTGCAAAAGTTAAAGAAGTGTTATCTTCAAAAACAAATATGCCTGATTTTCCAGAAAGTGTTTTCGGCTCCACAATTCCAGCATATTCTATCCCAATTACTTCGCCAGTCGAAGGATTAAAAACTGGCGAACCACTTGAACCGCCTTGAGTCATTATGTTAAGCAACATTGCATGAGGGTTATCACAAGGAAACGGTAAAATTGCACTAATAATTCCTGACTGAAGGGTTGGCGTTAATTGATGCAACCAACCCGGTGCCCTTAAAGTGTCCGTGCCCATCGGAAAACCAGCCAGCATTACTTCTTCTCCTTCATTTAGATCTAGTTTTTCGGCAATTTTTAGTGCGGGTAAATCTTTTATGTGGACGTGGATAAATCCCAGATCGGGAATATCTGGACCATAATTATATCCTTCCACTGGTTTTTCTCTTTTTAGACCGCCAACTCCTTTTACTTCAAGATCAATTATCATCATTCCTTTATCGGGAACCCAATGAAAATATAAAACAACTATTGGCCAATCTTCTGGCCCCATACTTTTTAGTCGCGGCAATTTTTTAATTGCCTGAATAACATGATTATTAGTAAAAATTATTCCGTCAGCTCTCGCAATAAAACCTGTGCCAATAATATCCGGTAGTTCTGGATTTTTTGACAACCTTGAAGCTATTGCTACAACAGAAGGTTTTAGCGACGGATAAATCTTTGAAAATTTGTCATTCATATTATTTCCCCGATTTGATTCGATTGTCTTATTCACCGATTACCTTTTGCTCGATTGTGGGTTTTACACAACATCTCACAATTATTTGGGTCTGTTGCGCCACCTTTACTCCAAGCTGACACGTGATCGGCATCCATCTCATTAAAACTCCATATTTTGCTTTTATTTGCGTCGTGTCCCATAGCGCAGTGTGAACAATTTGATTTGTCTTTAGCTTTTGCAATCTTTGTTTGCGATGCATAAACCGATCTTTTGGTTGCTTCATCAAATACGCGAACATCAAGCAACTTGGTATCAATTGAACCGCCGAGAATATATTCAAAAATACCTTTTCGATTTTTTACATACGGATCGCCATAAAGTTTCTGTACCACTTTTGAGACTTTGGCTGGGTCGTAAGATTTTTTGTGATACTCTTCATACAGTCGCCCCCACTCTAGGCCACACATTTCGCTCTCTACATCTGTGAATATACTAGAAACCCAATCTATCACGCTGCTGAAATACGTTTTTAGTTCTTTAATGTTTGTATCTTTACGATGACGACTCATGTAATCGTCAATATTGCCCTTACTTACCCAGTCCAACGCCCTCTCAAAAAACGCCTGACGATTTGCGCTACCTTTTATATATACACTCCATTTTTGGATATTGGCATTTTGGCTATTACTAAACTCCTCTTTGCCTAGCGTAACGAACGGGCCTGAATAAATTGCATTTAACAACTCCTGAGGAACGAGCGGTACTCCGGCAATATTTATAGTTTTAAACCACTCCTTTATTTCACTTTCCGCACCTTCACATTCGTAAATAAGCAAAGGGGTTTTTAAAATTTTATTTTGCTTATCTTTTGCCATACCACTAAAATATTGTTCCATTCCATTTTCGTCTTTTATGGCAAATTTATCAGTTACAAAGCGTCCTAAGCTGGTAATGCGCTGCTGACCATCTAATACTTCTAGCTTATCGATAGAAACTTTATTTAAATAAATTAATCCTATAGGGTATCCTTTAAGGACTGACTCGATGACGGCAATTTCTTTTTTACCACCATCAGATGCATAAATGTAATTGCGTTGATACTCTGGCTGAATAGTTAATTTGCCAGACAGGCCGAACAAACCCTTGCCTTCAAGTTCGTTATAGACGAATCCTTCGCAAGTATCTTTAACAGTAATATTTGTTATTAAATTTGTAATCATATTATTTTTTCTTATGCTTTATTAAAATTCTTTGATAGGGAACGCAGACTTTTTCACCAATATGATAAACCAGGTTATTCCATTTAGCGTTTATTTGACCCTTATTTCCCTGCGCATAATAATCATCAACAAATTTTTGCCCAACCGGTTTTATCCCTAATTCATTAGCCATGGTCTGACCATTCCCAATAATTTCAAACTGATCAGGGTTATATTTGTTAAGAAAACTAATAGGCACACCCATCACACCCTTATAATCGCTCGGGATATTTTTCACTAACGACACTTCTATTGCATCATAATTGTCATACTTTATGAATGGTTCTTTTGTCACAAACTTTATAACGTCGGATTTTGTCATTAGCGGAATTGACTGATGTCTGCGCCCGTGATCAAGATTTGTGAACCACAAGCAACCCTTTACAAATAAAAATTTCTTACCCGCTTCTATTTTAGAATTTGCGGCATTTTCTCTTATTGGATAATCGTCTGGAACTTGGAACCACTTGTTTCGCCCATCCATTGTGACACCTAGCCATAACTTATTATTTTTGATAAGCGGAAAGATTTCCTTGTAAGTAATCGCATTTAAACTACCTATAATGATTAAATTTTTTTTGTAATCAAAAAGTTGCTTAATATATGGGCGAAACAAGCTGAATGGCGGATTTGTCACCACAATATCTGATCGTTTAAGCAAATTTACACATTCATCGCTACGAAAATCGCCGTCTCTGTCCAAGGGCGTCCATTCGTTGTGTTTATTTGCCTTTAACTGTTTAGCAACATCTTTCAAATTGAACTCGCCGTCACCGTCTATATCATGCACTTCGTTAATAATAAATTTGTTGGCAGTTACTTTTGGACGGCCTTTTGATTTTACAAGCGTTTTATCATCACCAAATAATCCTAATTGCGTATTGGCTACAGGTGAGGGCTTATAACTTGTTGTGATGAGCTGTTTCAATCCGAGCTTTTTAAAATTAAGTACGAAATAGCGAAAGAAATTGCTCTCGAATGGGTCGTCGCAGTTGCAATAAACTACCTTCCCGCGGAATGTATCAGAATTATATTCAAAATACGCCTCAATTTCTTTTTGAATATCGTCGTATTGAGTATAAAACTCATCGCTCTTTGCCTTTTTTGCCTTGCTAAAACTACTATTATTTGCCATAAATTTACTTCATTAAATTATCAAGCGAAACATCCAAAGCGTCCGCAATTTTTTTGACAGTATCAATAGTCGGGTTTGGTGTTGCTCCCGCTTCAATTTTAGCGATAGTGTGAAAAGCCAAGTTTGCCTTTTTCGATAAGACATCTTGCGAGATACCGAGCTTGTTTCGGTATTTCTTTATATTCTCGCCGATTGTGGATTTTTCGTTTGACATATTCGTATAGTTTTACTATGATAGTTATATATCATCAAAATCATTACTTATCGCTATTTAGTATATGAAATTTTTAGCTTTTAGTCAAACGAAATTAGGGAGTTCCTTGTCGTTGCCCGTGCACGGGAGGGCTGGGGCAAAGGCAACATACAATTTGACTCCCCGGGTAGGATTCGAACCTACAACCTATCGGTTAACAGCCGAACGCTCTACCGTTGAGCTACCGGGGAATATAAAAATCTTTTGAGACAGATTACAACTTACTGAATACATTATAGCTATTTTTTTTGTAAAATAAAAATATGATTAAAAACTGCGAAGAATTTTACGAAGCTATACTAAATAATTTAACCGGCGGACTTGTGAGCGTTGATATTAAGGGAAATGTTGTCTATATGAACCCCATGGCTTATAAGATATTGCATATAGACACCTCTAAAAAGATATTGGACGCTCCTTATGCTAAGTCATTTGAAGATTTCCAGGCATTATCTGAAGTGATTAAAGAAACCATTGACACAGGGAAAACGGTTCGCAGAGCCGAAATATCCATAATGCATGCCAATGTCCCTTTGATTATAGGTTACAGCACCTTAATGATTAAAAATTCTAAAAATATTTATTTGGGAATAGCCGTAATATTTCAAGATATTTCTTTTGTCTCAGCGACTAAAAAATAAATGAAAAAAAATCGCGGAAAACAAAAATATAATAAAAATCAGGATGACAACAGTCGGAATATTGTCCAGGCGAATAATGCCGTCCAAGAAGTTTCTCAAAAAACGGATTATACCCAGCAGTCCGACATTAGCGGAATGAAAGTTGCTTTATTTTGGTCCATAATACTGGTTATTATATTTCTCGCTTGGTTGCTTCCAAAATTATTTAATACACATGAATATACCATAGAGCGTTGGCTAATGGTTGTTTTTGCTATTGTCCTCGGATTTTTCCTATATACCTTAAAAGATGAGCCCAAAATATAAAGATTATTATTCTATACTTGGAATATCAAAAACCGCCACTCAGGCTGAAGTTAAATCCGCTTTTAGAAAATTAGCTTTAAAATATCATCCCGATAAAAACAAAGGCAATAAAGTAGCCGAAAGTAAATTCAAAGAAATTAATGAAGCTAATAATGTTCTCTCCGCTGCTCAAAAGAGAAAAATGTATGACCATTTAGGTTCAGATTGGCAGGACGGACAAAACTTCACTCCTCCCAGGGGCGGACGGCAGAGAGGGCAAAGCCAGCAACAATATCATAGCGGTTTCGGTAATCAAGGTTTTGAGCAATCTGGTGATTTTAGCGATTTTTTTAAAAGTATTTTTGGCTTTGATGATATTAATCAAGGCGGGCAAAATCAAAATTTTTCTTCACATTATTCCCCCCAAGGTTTCGGGCAAGATAGGATGCAGTCCAACCTTGATATGGAAGCTGAATTAGATTTATCTCTTGAAGATTTAATAAGTGGTGGTCAAAAAATATTAACCTTTAATTATAAAAATTCCTGTTCAGTTTGCTCGGGACAAGGCCAAACAAGAAATGGCATATGTTCAACATGCAGAGGTTCGGGTGAGACCATTGCTGAAAAAAGAATCCAAGTTAAAATACCCAGGGGCATTAGGAATAACAGCAAAATGAGACTTAAAGGCCAAGGCAAACAGGAAGCTGGCGGAAGAACCGGAGATTTATATATAAAAATTCATTTACGCAATAATCCTGATTTCGCAGTTACAGGAGATGATTTGGAAACAAATATAAGAGTCATGCCTTGGGATGCTGCATTAGGCGCTGATATATCCGTGCCTACTCTTAATGGTTACGTTAAAATAAAATTACCAGAAAATTCTCACACCGGTAAAATGATGCGCATTAGTTCACAAGGCTTACCCAAAAAAGACGGTACTAAAGGTAATTTATATGCCAGAATCACAATTGATATTCCAAGCTTGCTTACTCAAGAGCAAACGGAACTTTTGAAAAAACTCCGTGATTTAAAATAATTTTCATATAAAATTGACAATAAAAAACCGGCTCTATTTTTCAATAGAGCCGGCTTTTTTAATTTTCTATTGTAAGCTTACCAGTTTGTGGTTGTGTTTTGAATTAATCCGTTAGTTACTTCCATTTGTTTTTCAGCTTTAGCTTCATAGGCTTCTTTGCTGAAGGGAGTTGCTATTTCTTGCATAAGGCCATCGCCTTGAACATAATAAATGGCTTTTTCATTTATCACTTTTATGATAGTTGAAACTTTCCATTCAAGTTGAACCTGCATTGAGGCAATGGGATCTTCTGAAGTTCCGACATTGGCGACTGTTGAATCCGGTACTACAGCTGTAAGATCAACCGTATAGCCCCAGCCCGCATTTATGCTAATTGGCTCAACGGTAACACCTGTAAGAAATTTTCCTTTGCCGGCAAAATTTCCGCTATGTGTCCAATGCACTTGATAAATAACTTTCACAACTTCAGAACCATAAAAGTTCTTCATACTAAAAGCATATTTTTTTGTGCTTGGTTTTGACCAGCCTTGTAATTGCGTCCAGTGGCTTGTGCCGAAAGGAACGGCATTGGCATAGTTAATATTTGTGTTAACCACAGGTTTGTTTTTCGCTATGATATTAAATACTTTATCCATTAAGTTTACAATTTTATCAATGGTGTTTGTAGCGCCATTAACGGTAGAACCAGTTCCAGGGTTAATGCCAGGAGGATTTATAATAGGACCACTCGGTGGTGTGGGCAAACTTCCCGGTTTAGGTATGGATTGATTGGTTGTTCCACCATTTACAGGAATGGTTGTGCCATGATCAATGCTGCCGCCTTTTGTCTCTAGAAGCTCTACTTTAACGGAGCTTTTGTCGATGGTGAAATACTTTGCGTCATACTCAGTGTTTGCTGATGCTTTGCTTGCAAACGCAGCTATCGCTACGGCTACTATCATCATTATTGCTGTTTTCTTCATCTTGTCTTTCCTCCTGAA
>JAHJTR010000181.1 GCA_018829865.1 Patescibacteria group bacterium
ACTATCCCACTTTTTCTTAAGCCCCATCAAAGCCTCATTCGCTTCATCCTGATTTCCAGCACCATCAACCACATATTTATCCAAAATATCAAAACCAATAATCGAATACCTACCATGCTCACCAACCTGCATCGCACTATGCAGCAAAACCGCATCATCCCCAACCACACTTTCAAACACAGCCAAAACATCCAAATCCCCCTCCCCATCAAAATCACTCAAGCCACCAAGTTTACGCAACTTTATCGCCATATTTACCATACAATAATTGATTATTTTCTTGACGCTTCGCAGTATCATATTGCTTAAATGCAGTTAAACAAACCTCCTCAATCCCTTTTTCACTCCTCACCAAAACACTCATTATTTCGCCCTTATCATTGGAACAACCGGAATAACTCTCTTTATATTGACGTCTCACCCCCACAACCTGCATATCCAAATTCAAAGAAATCGGCAATTCAAAACCATTAATCATCACCCTATATGACAAACAATCACCATGTCGCACCCCCCTAACCTTCATATTCACACCCTCAAAATCTACTACATCAATCGACCTCCCCCCATTATCCATCAATTGACATCTCACAAACTCCGATTCCGTATTAAACAAAACATATTTATCCCTCATATTCCCCCTCGTCATTTCAACATTCAAAATCCCCTCACCCCTAATATTATTAATTCTATTAATATACCAATTTTTCCCCAACTCAATAGGAAATCCATCAAAACAACTAATCACAAAAATAGCTTGTTCCGGACCAATTTCAAGCAATTTAAGTTGCAAATCCCCCTTCCTAAACACCCGCCAAACAGCACCCATCTCCGGAAAAGGCTCACCTTCCATCTCTACAAATCCACAACCTATTTGTCTCTGCTCAAATTTCTCCACATATTATAAATTAACGCTCATCATCAGCATAAATATGCAAATACTCAGTCTTATCATAATCATAAATCTCATCACTATTAAAAAATCTCTTCACCTCGATTTCGGCATTCTCAGTTGTATCTGAAGCATGAATCACATTGCAAGAAACACTCATAGCAAAGTCACCACGAATAGTCCCCGCATCAGCCTCACGAGCTTTTGTAATCCCGGCAATAAGACGCACAGCAGCCACAGCTTCAACTCCTTCCCAGCACATCGCAACCACCGGAGTACTTTTCATAAATTTAGCAAGCCCCGCAAAAAAAGGTTTATCCACAAGATGCGCATAATGCTCACGCAAAACCGCCTCATCCAAACTCATCATCTTAAGGCCAAGCAGCTTAAGCCCCTTCCTCTCAAAACGCTGAATAATATCCCCGACAAGACTCCTCTGAATCGCATCAGGCTTAATTAAAACCAAAGTTTTTTCAAAATTTTCACTCATTTTTATAATATTAATTAGTAAGGAGAAAAAGCGCGCAAAGTATAACAAAAAAGCCGAAAATTGCAAATTATGCAAGTTAAAAAAGAAGCAGGATACAATCCTGCTCCAACTTTTTTAACCGTTGGAGCGCGATTGCATCGGGCTCCTATTTTCTATTGGTTCTGTTAGAGCAAGGCTTCTGTTGGAGCAAGGCTACAGCCTTGCTCCTGCTTTACTGATTTTATCTACCCAAAAAAAATCCCCGGGGATTTTTATTAAAAAAACCTAACTACTATAGCTACGATTGCATCAAGCTCCTTCTGCTAGAGCCTAGCTGTAATTATGGCTCCAACTTAAAACTTAAATTTTCAATTAAACAAAAACACTCCCCCTCCCATTACGTCACCTCCACCACATCAATCAATTTCTCACTCTGCTTCACCAACTGCTCTAAATCTTTTTCACCAACCTGAACCACCACACTACAAACCTCATCATCCTTCTTATAATTCACCTTCAAATCCTGCACATCAAATCGCCGCTTTCTAAACATCATAAGTAACCGCACCACAAAATCAAACCCATTCCGAGCCTTAATTGTAACTTTTTTCGTCTTCAAAATTTTAAAAACCATAATTTTAAATTAACAATTTTCCCCCAATTTACTCTATTTTTCACACTCTAACAATATTTCCTCAAACCGCTTATCATCCTCATAAGGCCCAATCACCGCAATCTTATAGTTCCCCGGCACCATCAAGTCCTTCGCCACCCGTTTAAGAGCTTCGCTATCCACTTTATCAATTTTCGCAATAATATCCTCTGGAGTTTCAATATTATTTAGGAGGAGTTCGCGCTTAGCAAGTAAATGAGCATATTCCTCAGAATCCTCCACCCTCAAAATAATTTTACCTTTCATATATTCCTTGGATTTCGTAACCTCATTTTCCGGAATATCCCCATCGGCAACTTTTTGATATTCCTTAATTATAGCCTTAATCGCATCATCAATTCGCTTCAAATCAACCCCCGCTCTAGTATAAAACACCCCCGAATCAGAATAATCATCAAGCGAAGTCGAAATATAATACGCAAGCCCTTGCGCCTCACGCACATTCAAAAACATCCTCGAACTCATATTCCCACCCAATAACACAGCCAAAATCTTCGCCGCAT
>JAHJTR010000182.1 GCA_018829865.1 Patescibacteria group bacterium
ACTCACAACCGGCAAAGCCGGATTGTTCGTTTGCTCGCACTCGCGCCGTGCGCTCGTGTTAGAGCGCTTATTTAAAACTATGTTTTTATGGTGGGCAATAGTGGATTCGAACCACTGACCTCCTCGATGTCACCGAGGCGCTCTAACCAACTGAGCTAATTGCCCTATTTGTGTATTTGAGTATAAGAAAAGATTTTCTTAAAATAAAGGTGTTTTTAAGGAAAGTAGATCGTGTTAATTATTGTGTAGAATAATATTCCACTTAATAAGATGTTATAGATTAGTTGGGTTATTTCGAGATATTTGTTTTTTGGAACTCTGTAAAGTGTGAATAAGACCATGGCAATTATTGCGTATCTGATTTCTATAAGCCAAAAGGGGATTAGGGATAATGTTGCGAATGATAGATAGAGGATTTTTTCTTTGTGGTTTTTGAATTCTGCGAATATGAGAACTAGCGATCCGTAAAATATGGCTATAAAAAAGAGGATTTTTGCCCAGAGGTGATTGGCGATGAAATGGAGTGATATGTTTCTGATTACCCAATTATAGAGGGGCAGTGAATTGTAGGCATGAGTTATTTGGAATGTATAATCATAGATTATGTAGGCTGCTATTATCACAGGTATGGTTATGATGATCCCTTTGATACTTGATAAACCGGGTTTTATTTTTTTGAATACGTTTTTTGCTTCTGAAATAAAAATCGGTAAATATAAAAGTAATGCCAGTGAAATAAATAAATATAAATTTCCGAGTTTGAAGCTAAAACTTGGGTGTTGTTGTTTGTCTCCCAAGGCAATTCCTCCATTTATTTTTATGAAAATTATGAAAGCGATGACCGTTATGATTGTGAAGAGGTTTTTTTTGATTAATTCCTTGATTTTTACAAATGTTAACGGCTCAAATAATGTTATTTTGATTGATTCGTGATTTTCGAAAACGGTAAGTGCCGCTAAATATCCTACCCAAATAATATTACTTTGTCTCATTAATACGCTGATTAGTGCGAAAATTCCCATTAGCGAGTATCTTTTGTAGTGGAAACATAATAATCCCAGTAAGACAAAAAATAATGATGGTATGTCGGTATATATTAAGAAGAAAAATGGGAATAATAAGGGGAGATAGCTGAGCTGGAGTGATTTGAGGGTATCTTTGTCGTTATGGATTTTTTTGTGGAGAAAATAAAATACTAGAATTGAGAAAAATCCGATAATTGTTGAAAATAATCTTTTTGTTGCTAATGTGTCACTGAAAGCGATGAATTTTTCGAATATTGCGCAAAGGGCATGATAGCCCGGTAGAACGGTAAGATGGGGCAATAATTCGAATTTGCCGTTATAGAAATTTGAGATGATCCAGGCGTGAGTGCTTTCATCAACTAGCATGTCTGTATTAAGACTGTAGTTGTGCGTGATAATAAATGTGATTGCTATTATCCCAAAGGCCAGTATTGGAAATTGTTTTTTATTCATAATTGTTAAAAAAATATAGATTTTGGGGTGTTTGAGCAATGTGAAATTTGTTTATTGGCTTCGTATTGACATATCTACCTTTTTTGTTTTAATATGAATGTCGATAGGTTATTTTTTTTGAATTTTTTGCTATCAAAAATGATCTGTGATATACATTTTAAGTATTTTTAAGGATAAATTATGGATGATTCAAATCAATCAAATGGGCAGAATACGGATGATAATTCGGCTAAAAAACCGCAAGCACCAGATACTTCTCAGGGGGGGGCGGTCGGTAATTCAGGTAATGCGGGTCAGATGAATACAAATCAGAATGCTCAAACCGGTGGATTTGTTAATCCTAGTGGACAACAGCCTGTGCGAGGGATGAATAATAGCGGCAATTCGGCGGGTGGTATGCAGCAAGCCGGTTTGCCTAATCAGCAATTTTCAGGTGGTGCCGGTTCTCAATTTCAGGGTCAACAAGCTAGGCAACCTCAAGGTCAGCAGCCTCAAGGTCAGCAGGCTCAGAATCAATTTCAGGGCCAGGCTCAGAGTTTTCCCGGGCAACATCATCAATCTCCGATGTCTCAAAATAGACCAATGCAGCCACAAGCGCCTATGGGTGGAAATCAAGGACAGGTTCCTTTTAGGCCTTTTGGTGGAGATATGGGAGCAACTCAGAATGGTGGTGCTATGCCGCCTCAGGCTATGCCAGGCGGAGGTATACAGGGTATGAATTCTGCTCCCGGAAGTTTTGGTGGTATGAGACAGGGAATGCCCGGAGGTGGAATGCCAGGAATGGGTGGAATGCCGGGAATGGGTGGAATGGGCGGATTTGGTGGAGCTCCAAGGCCTGTTGTTGATAATGAGCCCTATACATTTGGTGAATTGATTGATAAGCATGAGGTTAAAATTACTTTGCCAAAACATGGGAGTAAATTTGATGAGAATAGTTTTTTGCGCTTGCTTGCGGGTTCTATCTCCTTAACTAAAGATGAGAAACGTAAAATTGTTGAATCTGTGCCACGTTTGACTCAAAAGCAAATTGATGATTTGATGTCGATTTTGTCAGATGAAAGAGATAAATTTGTTGAATTATCGCCGACTCATAAAGTGCAATTGAAGAAATTGGAGAAGCAGCATGTTGATGAATGGATTGATTTGGAGCTTAAATATGCGCAGGATGTTCGGCAGAGAGAGGATGAAGATGAGGCGCAGAAGATTCGTAAACAATTAGGACTTTAGTGATGCTGTAACCGATAAGTCATTGTTAGTTTTTTCCGGTTGCACGGTTAAAATTTGATTTATCAGGTTTTTTTTGGATTTAACTTTAACTTGTATGTAGTTGCTAGTTAGTCCTGTGTAGAAGTCTTTGTTTTTTTGTTCGAATAGCACTTCTAATTCTTTGTCTAGGTGGTTTTCGATGAATTTTTTTCTCAGTTGATTGCCGATTTTAATTAATTCCTTCGATCTTTTTAATTTTGTTTCGTAGGGTATTTGATTTTGCATCGTTGCAGCTATTGTTCCTTTTCT
>JAHJTR010000023.1 GCA_018829865.1 Patescibacteria group bacterium
ACAAAATACAAAACGTTTTCGGCGAAGCACGAAAACACAACCTCCCCTCCCCTCCCCATAAAACAAACTTTTGCAAAGCAAAAAACAACCTCCCACCACCCAACTCAGCCCGCTTACAAACAAAATCGATTACAAGGTGGTAGCTACAAGGCGAACAAAAAAAAATAACCGCAGCGTACACTCGTACGTGAGGATTATTTTTTTTTGTTCAACGCCGTAGATGCCGCCTTGTAATCGATTTTAGTCCGCTTTGGCCATGGCGGTATCAAGTCGCATATACATTGGGGTATTACTCTTAACCATCCTCTTAATAACCGCCCGATCCTTCAAACTCGCAATACTCTTCGCCTCAGACATCATAAGTTCCTGCTGCTCGGTTTTCAAAATCAACTTCTGCCTATCAACCTCAAGCCGCACAACCTCATAACCTTTAGTCGAAGCACTATTAAATTTCACCATATAAGTCACCATAATCGCCGTAATCAGCACAAACGTATAAATCATCAAAGACACAAAACCAAACTTAATCGTTGCGGATAACAGTTTTTTCTTAGGTGCAAATTGTCTTTGAGCGTGTTCCATTTATATGAAAGTTTTTATATTTTTTTTAATGCACGCATTTTCGCGCTTCGTGCTCTCGGATTCGAGTTCATTTCGTCTCGCCCCGGCACAATCGGTCTTTTTGTGAGAATTTCAGCTTCAACCACTTTCCCGCACTCACATTTCCACACATCAGGCCCGCACACACATTTCGCCGCCCATTTTTTAAACATTTTCTTAACTATTCTGTCTTCAAGTGAGTGAAAACTTATCACCACCAGCCGCCCGCCTTTATTTAATCGATCAAATGCTTGCGATAATCCTTTTTCCAGCACTTCGAGTTCTCGATTCACATAAATTCTGAGCGCCTGAAACGTTTTTGTAGCGGGATGAATCCTCGATTTGCCTCTTATAACTTTTTCAATTATGTCAGCTAATTGAGTGGTAGTTTTTATAGGAGTCAACTGACGCGCCTCAACTATTGCTTTTGCAATAACACGAGACTTCCTCTCTTCTCCATACTCATAAATAATGTCAGCGATATTGCTTTCAATGAAACTATTAATGATTTCTTCAACAGTAATTCCATTTGATCTATCCATGCGCATATCCAGATACCCCTCTTTACTGAAAGAAAATCCTCTCTCCGCCTGATCAAAGTGAGTTGAAGCAACACCTAAATCAAACAATGCCCCATCAACTTCCTTAACATTAATCTCATCCAGTTTCTGCGCTAAATTCTCAAAATTTGTGTGAAAGAACGTAATCTGATCCAAAAAGTTCGTTAAATTTTCTTTTGCTTTTTCCAAGTTTTCTTTGTCTTGGTCAAAGACAATCAATCTACCCTTTTTACCTATTTCCTCAATGATCAACGATGAATGTCCACCTAATCCCAGTGTCGCATCCACGATCACATCATTTTTTTGAGGAGACAAATACTGCAAAACCTCTTTAGCCAAAACCGAAACATGTTTTTTTTCTTCACTCAAATCTTTGTACAACTTTTTTGATCACGATATGTAAAATCAATTTATTAAAGGAACAACCTGCGGTCAATGGCTTTTTTAGCTTATTAAAGGGCAAAAGTCGACACCATAAAATACAAACACGTCGATATAGGCTTAAACTAAAGCCATTAACCAATGACAACCGTGAATTCACGCTCACCATACAAAAACACTTTGCATAAAAACAAAGATTATTGTGTAGTTTATGCTTGTTTTTGATGATAAGAGAGTGTAATCTTACCCAGCAAGTAAAAAATTATTCAAGAATAGATGGCATTAGAATCGCTTAAAGATACTATATCACCGCAAGCGCTTACCTTTCTAACAGCTATGATCCCTTTCACCGAACTAAGAGGGGCCATACCATTTGGAATCGGAGTGCTAAAACTACCCGCAATCGACGCCTTCTTTTGGGCAACATTAGGCAATTTAGTACCAAATTTCATTTTATTGGCAGTTTTAGAACCAATAACCAATTTTTTCCGCAAATACTCCAAATTCTGCAACAGAATCATCACAAAAATCTTCGATAAAACCCGAACAAGACATTCAGAAAAATTTGACAAATACGGAGCATTATTCCTCATCTTATTCGTAGCAATACCGCTTCCAGGCTCAGGAGGCTGGTCAGCTTCAATGGTCGCTCACTTATTCGGCGTCAAATACTGGAAAGCGGTATTATTAATATCCCTGGGAATAGCTATAGCAGGTGTTTTAATCACCTTTTCATTCGAATTTATTGTGCATTTGTTAAAGTCAGTGATTTAAAAGAACAAATGGGTTTTTACCATCATAACTCAATCCAATATCTCAATTTTAGTCCATTTTCACCAAGCACTTTGCTTTGAAATTGTCCTTTGTTTTTTTTAATAATTTTTTTTGATACAATATTTGATTCATCACATGTTACTAATACTTTTTGAAGCCCAAGGTCTTTAGCTTTTAAAAGAGCCAATTCTAGGATTTTTGTTCCATAACCTTTTTTTCGTGAAGTAGGACGAATGTAATAACCGATATGCCCACCCAATTTTGTTAAATTATCATTAAGTTTATGACGAATATTCACATGTCCTATAAATTCACCATTATCAACCAACCAATAGGTGGTTGATGAAACCCAACCTTGAGGAAGCATTTTACCAATTTCATTATCCTGAGTTGTTTTTATGTATTTCTTTAAATTTGCTGGTTCTTTTTCCCAATTCCAAAAGCCCTTCTGCTTTTCTGTTCTAAATTCATCAAGAGCTTCATCCCAGCTTTTTTCGTACTTTTTTGTTGGTTTTATTAGTTGCATCAGAAAAATTATAGGAAAAAGGTCAATTTTGTAAAACTAAACAGCCACAACCCCTGCTCTAAGCACCCTAACCTCACTCCCCGACAAATCCACAACCGTAGAAGGAGCATTTTTTGGAATAACCCCGCTATCAATCACCAAATCAGGCTTAAGCTCAGCATTTTCAAACTGTTTAATAATATCATATGCACTATAAGTGGACGGCAAACCCGAAATATTAGCGCTGGTAGTTGTTATCGGAAACCCACAATTTTCAACCAATTTATGCGAAAACACACACGCCGGTATCCTACAACCAATAGTATCAATACCTTTATTGGCATATTCCCTATTCTTCATTTCCACGCGCTTATTAGCCACAATAGTAAGATTCCCCGGCCAATATTTAGCCGCAAGTGTAAGCCCTCTATCATCAATTCGCACCCATCTCATC
>JAHJTR010000024.1 GCA_018829865.1 Patescibacteria group bacterium
GGTTGGAGTGGGAGGGAATGTGGGGGATGGAGTTGGGGTTGGATCAGCGGATCTTTCCCAATTATCTACGCACTCTTTGTTAACACATTTGTAGTCTTCTTTGCATTGTTTGTCGTAGATGCATTCAAAACATTCACCTCCAAAACAGCTTCTGCGTCCGGTTTCGCAATTTGAGCAGCGGTCATATCTGCATTCGTAGTCTGTGACGCATTGGCCGGGGTATGGGGTTGGGCTAAAATAGGCTAATAATCTATTGGCTGGATTTTCGCCTATTGATAATGATGATGCATAATAATTGACGGTATAAGCGCTTATTGCTAAGACCGAAATAGCTAGTGTAAGCCCAAGTATGGTAATGCTTTTTGATGTCATTTTTTTCTTCAAATGTTTTTGAGAGTTTAACTGAAATATTACATTAAATCTATAATTGTCGCTTTTTATTGCATGAATAGAGACATTGATATTTGAGATTTGTAAATAATTGCGATATATTAACTTGCGATCGGGGTGTAGCGCAGTTGGCTAGCGCGTTCGCATGGGGTGCGAGAGGTCGTCGGTTCAAGTCCGGCCACCCCGACCATTATGTTTGCTATTTATTTAGCCGGGAGTTTCTTGAGTTGTGCGTGATTGAAATAAACGTTTGGAGTGTAATAGTTGACCTAGGGTATAAAAAAATATATTTTTGTAGGGCAGTTATGATTTATTTGATGATTAATAATTTTAATGGTCGATGTGACAGTTCCTAAAAAAGATTTGTTGATAAAATATGGTGTGCAGCTTATTTCTCTGCATTTAGGCGATATGACTGGGGATTTGTATCGAGAATTTTATAAAGATAAAAATAATGGCATAATAATAACATCATTGAGAGAAATTTTAAGTGAAGTTGTTGGACCCGCAAAGGCTGAATATGAAATGAAAAAAATATTAAACAAAATAAAATGAAAAAACATAATGTCTTATTGCTATTTTTTGTACTGCTATACGCATTTTGTTTGTATGTTTATCTTGGTTTGTATAGCCTAAGCTACTGGTCATTACTGTCTAATCAGCTATATCTAATACCTCCACTATTGGCTGTTTTAGGTGGATTATATGCCGTTACAAGATATGGCAAAGGCAATCCTCATGGCAGAGCGTTACTATATTTTAGCTTGGGAATATCCGCTCTTTTTGTGGGAGAGTTGTTGTGGCTTTATTATGAGCATATTCTAGGTGCTGATCCTTTCCCATCGCTGGCTGATGTATTTTATATAGTTTCCTATCCATTGATGATCATAGGTATTTTTAAAGAAATAAGAATTTCCAATAGAAAAGAGCAATTACCAAGTTGGAAAGTGGCTATTCCTGTGGCTCTACTAATAGCAGTGAGTTCTTTCTATTTTATTTATCAAGCATATGACTATGAGGCTTCTCTTATTGAAAATACGTTTTCTATGGGGTACGGACTTGGAGATATAATACTTGTTGTAGCCGGGGTATATATTTTTAGAATTATGAGAGATTATAGCGGAGGTAGAATGGCTTCAGCTTGGTTAATGATTGGTATTGGACTAATTCTAACTCTTATTGCAGATGTATTGTTTAGCTTCTTTTATCAGCAATATGAAGAGTCATTATATGCTTATGCTCAGATAGATTTGGTATGGAGTTTAGCCTACTTGTTCTTTAGTTACGGATTATTTAAAATTGGATTTATTATTGATGATATTAGACAGAAAGTAATAAAATCTTGCGGTTAGACATTTTCGCGTGGCATTTTATTTGTAAAAGTGACTTTTTGGCTAAAAATTAGGCTTTGTTGACCTTTATATCATTGTAAAAATGGGCTTTTTTTGGTATAATTAAAAGAATAAATTAACCCCAAAAAATATGTCTACAATACTAATTGTTGAGGATGAACCAATCACCCTTGATGTGCTCTCGTTAAAATTAAGAAATGAGGGTTTTGAGGTTTTCACCGCCAAAAATGGAGAAGAAGGCCTACAAAATGCCTTAAAAAAGCATCCTGATCTAATTTTGGCGGATATTATCATGCCAATAATGGATGGAACTAAAATGATTGAAGAGATAAGAAAAGATGAATGGGGTAAATCTGTTCCGATTATAGTTTTGACGAATTTGAGTAGGGTATCCAGTTCATCAGGAGGAATCAAGCGTAATGTTTCACATTATCTTTTAAAAACCGATTGGAAGCTCAGAGAGTTAATAGACAAGATTAAGGAAGAATTGGCCAAATAGTGAAATTATAAATTATTCTATGACAGACGAAGCTAAAAAAGTATTGGTAGCTGAAGATGATAACTTTTTGATGAAGGTTTATGAAGTTAAACTTAATAAAGAAGGGTTTAATTTGATTATGGCCAGAGATGGAGAAGAAGCGGTAAAACTGATTAAATCCGAGAAGCCGGATATTATTTTGCTTGATCTTGTGATGCCAAAGAAAAATGGGTTTGAGGTGTTGACTGAGGTCAAAGCGGACCCTGAAACTAAAAATATACCGATTCTTATCCTTTCAAACTTAGGTCAGGTCGAAGATATAAAGAAAGGTCTGGATGCAGGAGCTGATGATTATATTATTAAAGCAGATGTATCTATTGAAGAAATTGTTGAAAAAATAAGAAAAAAATTAAAATCCAGATCATCTCTTACAATCGCTTCTCCGGATCAAAAAACCGAGGAGCCTAAACCGCCTATGCAAGAATCTCCTGCAACACCTACTCCCGAAATGCCTCAGGTTGAGACAAAAGAGGCGGGAATAGAGGATAAAGGGCAATTACCCGCCAATGACGAAATTAAACCTTCAAATGATCAAAAACCGGGTGAGCAGGTAATATCAGAACCCGCCCAAGTAATTCCTTCCGTGGAAAAATCAGAGCCGGCAGGAATCGCTTGCCAGAATTGTAAAGAAATTATCTCTGCGGGGGCAAAATTCTGCCCAAACTGTGGTTATAAAATTAATAAAATATAATAGATAAATGAAGATAAAAACAAGAATATTCTCGGCGTTTCTAATTGCTGGCTTGACCCTCACTGTGCTGGGAGTGACTTTGTTATATTTTACTGCCGAGGACGATCTGACAGATGAAATATATGCCAGACTCGCCATCTCAACTAATTCACTTGCGAAAAATATTAGTTATATTTTGCAGGAGCAAGAAGAAGATGCTGGATTTTTTTCCAAAATTCCTTCAAATATTGAATTGTTCAGATCAAGTGGTGATGATTCAATGAACATATCTACCATAAAAAATAGTGCTAAAGATATTGCAACGGGTATTGTGTCATCACAAAACGAATTGATAGAGCTCGACTTCATTGATACAGGTGGAGATATTATTGCTTCAACAGATGATGAAAAAACCGGTACAAATAGATCCGATATTTTTCAGGAAATAATCTTAAACGGGAAGTTTCAAAATATTGCAATTCCTGAAAGCAGAGGTTCCAAGCCAATTTATGAATATGGTATTTATATTGCAAACCCGGTTGGTGAAACTATTGGTGCTATTTTGCTTTCAATTGACCTAGTCTCTGTCTATCCACTTCTTGAAGCAAGAACCGGACTAGGTATTTCCGGTGAAACTTATCTAATAGATGAAAATGGCTATATTATATCCCCTTCAAAGTATAAAGAA
>JAHJTR010000183.1 GCA_018829865.1 Patescibacteria group bacterium
TAAAGCTTACACAACAGATTTTATAAAATAAAAAAAATGCGTCTAAGTACAAAAATTGCAATAATTTTTTTAGGACTGGCAGTTGTTTCAACCATTCTCATTAATCATGTTAGCAAACAAATAATCAGAGACAATTTTACTGAAACAACGATCAACCATCAAAATCAGATCGCCAAAGTCACAATTGATAAAATAGATAGAATTCTCTACCAAAAATTTCTGGACATCAGCACAATAGCAAGCGACCCCGAAATCAGCAGAAATATCAACGATCAAACAACTCAATCTGATTCGGGAAAAATGGTTAAATATATGCAACACTATAATTTAACTACCGGACCCTGGAATTCACTGGACGTCATGTCAATAACAGACAAAAAAGTCATCTTCTCATCAGAAAAAAACAGAATCGATAAGCCAATAAGCTTAAATAAAGTCACGGCATACCAAGAAGCTGTAAAAAAAGGAAGCACCTATTTCTCTGATGTAATTATTTCTAATGATACCGGAAAACCAACTATTATTTATTCATCACCAATAAAGAACAACGAAATTAAAAATAATCCCATCATAGGAGTTGTCATCGGAGAATTAGCCTGGAAAACAATAAGTGAAACATTAAACGATCTGGATTCAGGTGCGGCAATATATAATAAAGATGGATTATTAATTGCCTCAAATAACAAAGAAGGTTTCATTTTCAATAACGAAAAAATAAACAATTCCGGCGAAACAGATGAAAATATTGTATCTTTAGCCCCCCAACTTGGCTACCTTGATTATACGGGATCAAATTGGGTTCTCAGCCTATCCACTCCTGCAAAAACAGCTTTTGCTCCACTTGAAAAATTACTTTTTAGCATGAGTATAATATTAGTATTAAGTTTTACGGCAATTAGCATCATCCTACTCTCAGTAATTGAAAAAATTGTCATATCCCCAATAATGAAATTAACAGACACCAGCAAATCGATTATAAAGGGAAATCTCTATATAAAAGCCAACGTTGACTCAGAAGATGAAATTGGCGAATTAGCAACCAGCTTCAATCAAATGACACAAAATTTAATAATACAAAAAGAGAACATCAATAAAATTGTCGAAAAAAGAACCGAGCAATTACAAAAATTAAACCAATTTATGGTAGGCAGAGAATTACAAATGGCAGAGCTCAAAAAAGAAATAAAGAAATACAAAACAGACGACCAAAAAAATTAATTACATTAAAAAAACATCTTACTGAACCTCATAATCCTTGAACACCCGACTACCAACAGCCCTTTTTTGCCCTTGATATTTACCGCTATATGGCACATCTGCAGCCCTATCCATTTTACAAAAAACCAATTGGCACACCCTACGCCCGGCCTGCAATTTAATCGGCAAAGAATTGGCATTAAATAATTCAAGCGTAATATTCCCCTCAAATCCGGGATCAACCCAGCCCGCATTTTGAATAAAAAGGCCAATTCGCCCAATCGAACTCCTCCCCTCCACAAACGCCGTCAAATCATTTGGCAATTTTACATATTCCCGAGTGGTCGCCAACAAAAAACTATGCGGCGGGATAGTAATGCTCTCTCCATCAAAATCGCGATAATGAATTTCAGAATCAAGAGTAAGAATATCCATACTTTTATCCTCAACAGATAAGAAATGTGTACCCAAGTGGCAATCAACAGATGCCGGCTGAATCGACTGATCACGAATCGGATCAATGACCAATTCGCCCGTATCAAGCATTTTTTTTATAGTTCTATCAGAAAGTATCATAATTTTTTACGTCTAATAATTGCAACAAAAATAAAAATAAGCGTTCCTGCAAGCACAATCACGGGCCCGGTCGGCAAATCAAGAAAATAAGACACAATCAAGCCCAATATCACCGTTAATTCCGAAATTATCAGACTAAAAATTAACAGTTTCTTAAAAGAGTTGGAAAAAATCTTCGCAGTCGCCACAGGTATTAGCAGGAGGGCGCTCACAAGCACAATTCCCAAAACCTTAATCCCCAAGACAACAGAAACAGCTAAAAAAATATTAGTGGAAAGTTGCAGCATATCAACCCTAATCCCCGAAATATATGCGGAATCACGATCAAACGAAAGCAGCACTATCCTCCTCAAATTAACAAAAATAAATACAAAAATAATCAAACTCAAACAAACAATAAGCCACATTTCCAAATTAGTAATCGCCAAAATATTCCCAAACAAAAAACTTATCAATTCCGGCTGATACCCCGACTTCAAACTCATCAAAAGCACTCCAAGCGCCATACCCGAAGTAAAAATAATTCCTATCGACGTATCCGACGAAAACCTATATCTCTTCTCA
>JAHJTR010000184.1 GCA_018829865.1 Patescibacteria group bacterium
ATATTATTTTTAGGAGTCCCGGAGTGCCTTTTTTGCATGTGCAAAAACTTGTGCATAACTATGTGCAAAAATCAGGGGGTAAAATACCGCTTATTACAAGTGTAACCAAGTACTTCTTTCAGCATTGCAAAGCCAAAATAACTGGAGTAACAGGAACAAAAGGAAAAGGAACAACCAGTTCGCTTGTACACAATATGTTGAAAACTTGTGGAAAACTTTCTTACTTGGCGGGAAACATTGGTACTCCCCCACTATCACTCTTGAGTAAGCTAAAAAAGACGGATTATGTAGTGCTGGAATTATCCAGTTTTCAATTACAAGATTTAACGCAAAGCCCAAACATAGCGGTTGTACTTATGATAACCAAAGACCACCTGGATGTGCATAAATCGGTAAATGAATATCATGATGCAAAAAAGAATATCGTAAAACATCAAAAAAGCGATGATCTAGCGGTTATTAACAACATGTTTAAGGCAAATCAGGTCTTTTTAAAACTTGGGAAAGGCAAAAAGATCATTGTTAATACTCTTGAAAAAGCTAACGGCATTTCATCAAAAGCAAACAACACCTGTTCAGTAAAAGACGGCATCTTTACGCTTAATATAGATGGTAAAGAACAGAAATTATGTTCAGTTGATGAAGCAAAACTACTAGGTAAACACAATTGGCAAAACATTTGTGCAGCTGCGGCCGCAGTTTCGACTATTTGCCCTATTAAAGCCATTGTTAAAGTTATTAAAACATTCAAAGGATTACCGCACAGGCTACAAATTGTTCATAAATCAGATGGTGTAACCTATATAAACGACACTTTTTCAACAACCCCCGAAACCACAATTGCGGCAATTAATGCTGTAAAAAAACCAACGATACTCATTTTAGGAGGCTCAAAAAAGGGCTCAAACTACAACGATTTAGCAAAAGAAATCATCAAAGCGAGGCATATAACAAAGGTGATCTTTTTAGGTAATGAAGCCGCGATTGAAATAAAAACCGCCATCGAAAAAGCAAACAAACAAGCAACGGAAAACATAAAACAACTTGACAGTGCAGGTGACAAGAAAACAAAGATTTATCGTGACATCCTCTTAAAAATGTCTCAAGCAAAAAACATGCAAGAGGCTATTTTAAGCGCAAAAATCGACACAAAACAAGATTCAATAGTTTTACTTTCCCCCGCCGCCGCCAGTTTTGATCTATTCAAAAACTACAAAGAGCGAGGCAAATGCTTCACGGAAGCCGTGAAAAAATTGACAAAATAGGCAAAATATAGTATTTTATTAGTGTAAAAATAATTATTTAACCATCTTCCCTATGGCTGCAGAAAGAGATTCAAGGCAGGAAGACCAAGATATTCAGGATCAAGAACAAGCTGAAGCTCAACCGGTAGTTGCACCTCAAGCACCGGTATTAGCGCCTGTCGAACCTGAAGCACCTGTTAAAGCACCTAAAAGAGGCGGAGTTATCCGCAGAGCAGCAGGAGCCCTTACCCGAGCACCCGGCAAAGCCGGTCAATATTTAAACGAAAAGAAAGAAAAAGGTGAAAATTCAATACTTGATTGGACTAATAGAATTGAGCAAGGTCTTGATAAAGGCTTAATGTGGGTATTACCCGATGCAATCAAAGAGTTGGTAAACATGGGAAACGTAAGCCTAGCGGATGCACATAAACTCCTACCAAGGCGACTGCAAATCCTTCCAATACTATACAAATTTATAAGATCGCCATTTAAATTTTTAACAAGAGGAGCAGGAACTCTCGCCTTAGGTGGCTGGCGCGGAGCAATGTTACCAAGACACGTTTTAAATCTATTGGGTGACACGGTTGAAACGGCAAAAAAAGTAGCAATAGAACTCCCCGCATCAAGCGATGACCCAATAAAAAACTGGTCAGAAATGATGAGTGCTACCGGAGATTACGCAAAAAGGCTTGGTATGGCACCGGTTAATTTATCAAAAACATTAGCCAATGATTTCAAAAGAGCTCTAAAGTACACGGGACGTGGCGTAAAAGGTTCAATTTTTAATGTTGGTAGATTAATAAAGTGGAAGTCAGGTGAAGGAATATGGAAACAAATTAAAGAAGCAAAAAAAGCAGCAAAAGCGGCAAAAAAAGCAGCCAGAAAATCCGAAAAAAACTTAGAACAAGGATCAAGCTCTAATCCTAGCCAGCTTAATGAGATAATGGAAAAAATGCATGGAACCCCGGCAAATTATAGTAGCGGAGATGCAGATTTTGACGCCTTAGCGGACAACAATGAGGAATTGGATAATTTAAGAAGCTAAAAAAGAAGCTCACCCGCAAAAAGTTAGCGAGAAGTTGGAGCAGGGTTACAGCCCTGCTCCTTCCAAAACTACCTCCGCCTAACCAAGTCAATCATCTCCCGGTCAACAGCCTTTGTCACAAACAGCATCGCAAAATAAACCACTCCCCCAATTGGTACCAACAAAGCAACATTCTTATTCTCCATCAAATCGTATGTCGGCTGTCTTAGGTAATAAATAACAAGCCCCATAACGGTAACCGATATAAGCAGCCTAAAAGCCCTATTCAACCTCAAATTAAGCGGCAAATACTTATTTATCGTAATATAAGTCGCAACCAAAATAAAGAATTCACAAGCAATACTGGTCAGCGCCGCTCCCCTAAACCCATAAATCGGAATAAAAATAATATTGGTAATCACATTAAACAGCACGCACACTCCATTAATATAAAGCAACTTCATCTGTTGATTCACCGCAACCAGCAAAATCCCAAACATCGCATTAATAAACGCAAAAACCAGCGCAAACAATAGCAGCTTCAGCGCAATATCCGAGCCATAAAAATTCTTACTCAAATCACTCATAAACTCCGGCTTACTGATAATAAAAATAATCGGATAAGCCAAAATATATCCTCCCACCAAAATCGGCAGCGCCATCGTCACAATAAAATCAAAAGTATATTGCAAAAGCATCTGCAATTTTTCACTCTTCTCTCTCAAATATCTGGTCAGCACGGGCAGCACTGAATTCATAAAATAAATAGGAATAAGCAGCATAACCTCAGTCATTCGCATTGCAACCCCGTAAAGCCCAACTTGCCCATTAGCACATAATTCCTGCATACACTTGAGTTTCTCCTCCCCATTAACAATCTCTGTAATCTCGTTTGGCAGCAGCAGCGACATCAAAATAGTATCTACTCTAAAATAAATAGTATTTAAGAAGAGAGCCACCCCATATGGCAGAGCACGCAGCAAAACCTCCCGCCAAAAACTCATATCAAACCGATATTTTATTGGCGCATACTGAGTCGTATATTTATAAGTAATTAGGAGTGTAATCAAATTCCCAATAACTCCGGCCAGCATTAAGTGATAAAACCCGGTTTTAATATCTCCCTTAAACATCACAAGCGCAGCAAAAGCCATATAACTCACACTCACAATTTTCCCGACAATCAAACCGATAGTCGCAAACTGCATTTTTAAATGAACCTGCAGCACACTAGAAATAGTTCCATTAATGCTAATTAAAATAGTGCCGGCTCCGGCAATCGCGACCCCCAAAGGAATCACGGACCCCTGATATTTAGGAATCATAAAAGCCGCAATAGCCGCAAGCGACATTGTAACAACTACAAGCAGCGTCCTCATCCCAAGCACATTCCCGATAATATAAGGTATCTTCTCTTCATCCTTCGACATCTCACGCACGGCAATCGTATAAAGCCCAAGGTCAGCGATTATGCCAAAAAAAGCCAAAAACTCATAAACCGTCGTATATTGCCCATACCCCTCTTTGCCCAAATAAGACGTCAGCAATTTTACAACAATAATACTAAGCGCTGCAGTAACTCCTTTTCCAAAAATCTGAAAAGCCGTATTCGATAAAATTTTTCTTGCTGTCGACATAATTTTCTGGTTAGCAAAAAGAATTATATCCTATCGAATCCGGCAAAGTACAGTTTATTTAAAGCCAAAAATGCCTTATAATATAAGAAGTAACAAAATAATTATGTATGAAATTAAGAAAAAGTTGGAGGAGTTAAAAACTGAATGTAGCCGCA
>JAHJTR010000185.1 GCA_018829865.1 Patescibacteria group bacterium
CGCACCAAATATGTCCTCAAATAAGTTAGCGCGAGAATATTATTGTATTCAAGCCATTCCGTCAAGATAAATTGCTTTGACAGATAAAAAATCAACCGTAAGCCCGGCAAAACTCAAGTATTACGGCAATTTCAAATAAACCGAATTATTCGCCCGAATAGGATCATTATATGAATTACTCGCATCAATCTCGATCTTAATAATCTTGCCACTAAAATCTATTGGTAGATAATTAATCGTCGAGTATAAGAAGTCATTATCGATTTTTCCGGGATTAAAATTCTCAATATATAAAATCCCTTCAGAAGTTTCAACATCAGTAAATCTCAAATCAACAGGGTCGGTAACACCGGCTTTACCATCCAAAAAGTACTCAGTATAAATTTTGATCTTAGCGGTTTCACCTTCTTCAACAATTTTAGCAACGCCATTTAATAATTTGAGATCGTTAAACGAATCCTCAAAGCCATCCAAAATGATCTCACTTTTATTATTTTCTCGATTCTGATCCGCATAATAATGCTCGGGATCAATTTCAACTCTAATCTTTTGATTCTGGGTTTTTAGAGGAAGAAAAGCCACATATGAGGCTATTTGATTAGGCTTAAGGTAACCAACATAAACATCTTCAAAATTGTAAAACTCGTCGCTATAGGGCATAGAAGCCTTAATTCTCATATCAGACGCATCAATTTCGCCGCCACCATCATGTTTAAACTCAACATAAAGTTTTATTTTGCCTTCATCTTCAATAATTTTTGACGACATTTTAGTAATCATAATATCAAAATTGCCCTTAATCTTTGAATTAAAGGAGATTAAATTATTCTGTCTGAGAGGATCATTCATTTGTGTTTGAGGATCCAATTCTACCTGTATACCGGCGTTTGCTCGCTCTGCGTTTAAATAAAAACTCGAATAATAAACCGTCCCAACTTTATAAGTGCGGTTGCCAATATCAGCAATTAGCGACTGCTCATATTCTCCATCCTTTACGGTATATTTGTATTGTAGATTCTTCTCTATTTCGTAAACATCATTCTGCTCAAACCCGAAGGTTACTTTAATTTTTCCATCAACCTCAGCTGCATCAATTGACACGATTTTAAAATCAACGCTCCTGGAAGCGACATCTGCCGTTTTTACAATGTCCTCTGATTTTACAATCGGCTCATAAATCTCATCCATTGTGTCATTCGTTTCAATTGTAGGTAGGGGAGTATCCTCCGCCTCAATCGCCAAAGGAATATCTATATCCGAAACAGCGACTCTATGAGTCGGTATGGTTATTTCAAGTCTATTGCATCCCATTTCTTCGCCTTCATACTCACAGCTGATAGAGAATACTGCATTTGGAATATTAGGAAGCGTGATCGAACTGTAAGTATTTCCTCCTACCAAAATATCAGAATTATTAGTGAATTTTTCAATCATCAAACCGGTCGAATCAGTCACAACAGTCGTCAAACCTGATCTGTCAAAATTCCTCTCAGATTGATTGGAGTAACGCAATTTAAGCATATAAGAGGAGCCCACCTGAGGAATCGTTACATCACTTTCCACCGAAATGGCTAAACTATATGGTTGCTCATTATGGGCAGCACTATCGGGCACACTTGCAATACTGGCCAAAAATGCCGAGCCGATTGAATCGGTGAATACATATGTCGACATACACAGCGCACACAAAACTAAGATGGAACCTATAACTTTACGCATGATGTTATTTTTAAAATATATCCCTGTATTATAACACAAAAAAGCGGCATTATAAAGCGCAATGCCGCATTTTAAATCATTAAAAGTCTATTTTTTTTGCACTTCCAATTTAAGTCCGTCTACGCCTTTTTTTACAATCTTAACTGTATCATTATCCTTAATTTTGCTATCAATAATCAAATCGGTTAAAGGATCTTCAATGAAATCCTGAATCTTTCTACGCACGGGCCTAGCGCCATATTCAGGTTCATAACTCTTTTTAACCAGTATCTCAAGAGCTGATGGCGTTAGAATGATTTTTAATCCACGATGCCCCAGTCGTTTTTCTAAAAATTCCGTTTGCAGTTTTACTATTTCCTTAATATTGCCATGAGTTAGCGCATTAAAGATCACAATCTTATCCAAGCGATTCAAAAACTCAGGTCGGAATTTATTCTTTAGCTCATCCATAATTTCCGCTTTGACAGATGAATAATCCCTTTCCGCTTTATCAAGCTCATTATGCGAAACAGCAAAGCCTATTGGAGCCGCTTTACTATTTAATTTTTCCGCACCAATATTAGAGGTCATAACTATAATTGCATTCTTAAAGTTAACTTTTCTTCCCTTGGCATCCGTTAATTCGCCATCTTCAAGAATTTGAAGGAGTAAATTGAATACTTCATTATGGGCTTTCTCAATTTCATCAAAGAGAATAATTGAATACGGTTTCTTCCTGATTTGCTCAGTAAGTTGACCTCCTTCTTCATAACCGACATAGCCCGCGGTTGCTCCAACTAACCTGGAAGTATTATGTCTCTCCATAAACTCACTCATATCGATTTTTATCAAAGCATCTCTATCATTATAAATCTCCTGAGCCAGACGCTTAACCACCTCAGTTTTTCCAACACCTGTCGGCCCTAGAAACATAAAAGAAGCAATCGGTCTATTTTCATCTGAAACACCGGCGCGCGACCTTCTTATAGCTGTTGCAATCTTTTCGATAGCTTCATCTTGACCGATAATATATTTCTGTAGCGTACCCTCCAAACCTTTCAATGACTCAATTTCATTGGTTGAAATTTTATTAACCGGAATACCAGTCATTTTAGCTATTACTCTTCCGATATCATCTTCATTAATAGTCTGCCATTTATCTCTGGGGATTTTATTAATTTTCATCTGCTGAATATTTTCCAGCATTTTTAATTCATCAGTTCTGAATCCGGCTGCTTTTTCATAGTCTTGCTTTGAAACGCTATCTTCTTTCTTTTTTACAATTTCTGAAAGATCCTTTTGTAGTTTTTTAACTTCATCATTAACCCCACTATGTTTCATGCATTTAAGAGCAGCGGCCTCATCAAGTACATCAATGGCTTTATCAGGCAAAAATCTATCATTTAAATATCTCACCGATAAGCGAGTAGACTCTAAAATTGCCTCATCGGAAATATTTATACAATGATAATTTTCATATGTTTCTTTAATCCCTCTTAAAATGCTTATCGTGTCTTCTTCGGATGGTTCTTCAACAAGCACCGGTTGAAGCCTCCTTTCTAGGGCAGCATCCTTCTCAATCTGTTTTCGGTATTCCTTAATAGTGGTTGCACCAATTATTTGAACTTTGGACCTGGAAAGAGCAGGTTTAAGAATATTGGCAGCGTCCAAACTCCCTTCAGCTGAACCCGCTCCAACAATTGTATGAATTTCATCAATAAATAATATTACATCCTTCTGTGTAGAAGCCTCCTCAATTATTTTCTTTACTCTTTCCTCAAATTCACCTCGATATTTTGTCCCTGCAATAACAGATGTCATAGAAAGCGCTAAAACTCTTTTATCGCTCATTTTTTCAGCAACACTCTCCTTGGCTATCCTTTGTGCTAACCCCTCAACAACAGCTGTTTTACCTACTCCTGGCTCACCGATCAAAACCGGATTATTCTTATTTTTACGGCTTAAAATACAAACCATTCTTTCGATTTCATCATCTCTACCAATAATCGGATCACCGCCTTTCTCTTTATATTCAGCCACAAGATCAGTTGTGAAATAATCCAAAGCCGGAGTGCTGGATTTTTTACCTTTATTTTCCTTTTGATATGCGGGAGCTTCCTTGTCATTAGGTCCGATAAAACCCTGCAAACCACTTAAAAAAACCTCCAGCGGGTTCATCATTTGGCCATTCTGCTGGCCGCCATTCATTCCAATATTCGCCCCAACTCCAAATTGTCCTTCAACTTCTTGCAGACCTTTTACAATTTGCCTTTTTACATCGTCAACATTGATTTTCATATTCTCCAAAATAACCGTCGCCGCAGTATTTTTTTGCATGAGTAGGGCAAGCAGCAAATGCTCTGTACCTATTTGACTATGCTTAAATTCATGCGCACATTTAACCGCCTCCTCAATCAATTTTTTTGTAAATCCACTTAATCCATAATTAACCTTTTTATCTCCCGAAACTCCAGTATCTTTTTTTTCACTGCCTTGATGTACAACTCTGCCAACAGTTTTTAAAACCAAATACACATTCTCAAGCGAAACTCCATAACTGCTAAGTACCTGTGCCCCCATCGAGTCCGGCTGACTTAAAATGCCTATCAACACATGTTCAGTGCCAACATAGCTCGATTTATGCCTTTTTGCCTCCTCTTGCGCCACAACCAATACTTCTTTTGCGCTTTTTGAAAATTTATCGAAGTGATTTGCGCCCGGTGAGTCACTCATATTTTTTAGAATTTAAATGTTTTTATATCGCTTAATTCTAACATAATAAACGCTTTTTATAAAGTGAGGAGGATTGTTTTTTACCTTATTTATGGTATGAATGCATATCTTCAGCCCCTCAAATCTAGCACTCAAAATTATAGAGTGCTAGATTTTTATTGTCAATAATATTGAGTTGCTTTCAATAACATATTCTATTGAATAAGAGTATCTATCATCTGCTTCACTATATCTGACTGAGTTATATCAGTAGCAACCAAAACAAATGTCCCACCGTTTTCTCTCTTTACAAAGTAGGCCAAATCACCATTATATTTACCCGCAAAAACATCATCTCCAACCCTACTTACAGAAAACTTACCAATCTCATTTTTATGAATATACAAAGTTATTAACGCCTCGGAAACCTGATCAAGAGGCTTTGTGCTGAACTTATAAATTGCGGAGTGGTCATTTTGACTGCCATAACCGGCATAATACCACGAAGAAGGATACTGAATTTTGAAATTAAAAGGCTTGCTCTCAAAGTATCTGAACCCTGCTTTAATCACCAAAGATTCGTTTACGGCACCTGATGTATCAATTTCATATGTAGCTCTTTCTTCTTTTGCAACGGGGTTAGTTCCCTCTACAATAGCCCAATCCCTATCATCACCTTCATTAAAAGACCCTATTACCTTAAACTCCTTAGCAACACCAAAATCATATTTTACCAATATTTTTCGCTTTTCTATGCCATCCGTATACTCAATATAGGCATAGTCAGGTTCCACAAATTGCACAACCTTAGCCGTCCATGTCCCAACTTTTGATTGATCCGGAGTGATATTATTGATGTATTTCTTAATATAATTAATAATTTCCTGCTTATCCGAAGTCTCCGTGCTCGGCTTAGTTGTTGCTTTAGGTGTGGAAGTGGGGAGGGGAGTCGCTTCCGGTGTTGGTTCCGGCGTAGCCGTTGGCTCAGGAGTAGATATAGGCTTTGGAGTAGGAGAAGGCTCAGAAGTCGTTGTTTCAGTAGGTGTTGGCTCAGGGGAAACATTTCTAGCCTCCTCATCAAAATCAATAAATTTCACACTAAACAGCAAATCAAAAAATTGATTTCTTCGCTCAAAATAATCCGCATCTCCAAACGTTACATGCTGAAATTGATAAATCACATTCGGCTTTCTCTCAATCACAAACAGAATCTCTTTGCCCTCATCACTTTCCTTTTTAAAAGCATTTAACTTGTCGTCACCAACCGAATTCTTAACAAAACCCAAATGCGTATCATGGTTTTCATCAAGCCATTTTTCCAATGTAAGCTCTTTATCGTTATTAATTCGTTCAACCACAATCTTTTCTCTTTTCTCCATATCGTCAACTTCATTTTCCTCAAGATTATTTAAAGGAAAATAAAACGTCACCTTTTCACCCTCCTGCTCCGGAATCCAATTACTCATCCGCTTAAAAGATATACCATTATAAGAATTTTCATATTCCTTCCAAACACTTTTCAAAGAATTATCTTCAGCCTTTTCTTGCACTCTCGAAATCGAATCGACCTCAATTGTATGAGTTTTTTCTCCATTCTTTTCTCTAAAGAATCCCATAACCTCAACCGTCTGGCCAACCAGCACCTTGTTTAACACGCCATCTTTTAATTCAATCAACGTATAAACTTTATCATCATCAGCATCAAGCAAAAAATTGCCGCCATCTGCCGACGCATTAGCCAGGCTCTTTAATTCACCTCGAATTGTTACCTTTGTTTTAATAATATCCTGGAACTCGTTATAATTTTCTCCGCTATCCACGCAGCCATACAAAATGGTACTTGACGTGATAATAGTCGCAATAATAGCTAATTTTAGCAGTTTAAGCATGTTTCTAAATGTTAATTATAATAATTGTATTTTGGAGGAGTGGCCAATATGTTCTATCCCTTGCATAGTAATTTTCCTGCCCCGCGGAGTCCTTTCCAGAAACCCCAATTGAATCAGATAAGGCTCAAACACTTCTTCAATAGTAGCCTCATCTTCGATAATGGCAGCGGCTAATGTATTTAAGCCTACCGGCCCTCCACTAAACTTCTCAAATATAGTCTTTAACAGAAATCTATCTGTTTTGTCCAGTCCCAGATTATCTATTCCCAGCGATTTTAGAGTTATCATCGCTATTTCATCACAAATAATTTCTCTGTCATCAACAGAAGCAAAATCTCTCGCTCTCTTAAGTAATCTATTGGCTATTCGAGGAGTTTTCCGACAACATTTCGCCAAAGCAACCGAAGCTCCATCGCTGACTTTAATATTAAGTATTCTCGAGGAACGTTTTATAATTTGTTCAATATCTTCGGTTGTATAGAAATCCAATTTAATTACGCTACCAAATCTGTCTCTTAGAGGAGAGGAGAGCATGGCCGCTTTTGTGGTAGCGCCAATCAAGGTAAATTTTGGCAAATTAATTCTCATCGTCCTGGCAG
>JAHJTR010000186.1 GCA_018829865.1 Patescibacteria group bacterium
AAATTATTATATTTACCCTTTTAGTGCTTTAATAGGATCCAGTCTTGAAGCTTGGAAGGCGGGGATAATTGCGGAAATTGTGCTGAGAATGATTGAGAAGATAACTGCAAATGCAATTAATTCGTAAGTAATGTTGAATAACGATTCTGGGAGCATTGCGGCAGGTGGTGCAAGATAAAGAATAATTTCATTTGTTGCGAATGAGGATATATAGCCGAGTAGACAGCCGCTTATTCCTCCTATAAAACCGATTATTCCGGCTTCAAGAAGGAAAATTAAGACGATTTGCTTTTTTGTGGCGCCGACGGAGCGCATGATGCCGATATTGTGGGTGCGCTCTTTGACGGCGGACAGAAATGTATTGAGGATGGAAAGTGATGAAACCAAAAGAATGATCAGACTTATTGAGCTTAGGCCGATGAAGAGAAAATTGAAAGCGCCTTCCAGCCCCTTGATTCGCTTTTGCAGGTGGTCGGTTTGGTAGCCCAGTTCTTCGATTTTTGCGGATACTTTATCGACGTTTTCGGCGGAATCGACGCTTAGATGGATTTTGCTGATCATTTGTTCTTCTTTGTTGACTAATTTGTTTAAACTATTTATTGGAACAGTGATACCGGCTAGTGCGACTTTGCCGGAAAACCCGATGATTTTGCCTTTGTGTACTTTTTCAACCTCGCTTAAATTAGGGAGAAATGAGGAATAGCCGACGTAAATATCCATTTCGCGGCCCAAAAAGTCTTCGGCTTTTAGGGTTGGTAGGCCGTTACTTTGGGCGATTGTGAAGTTGTAAATATCAAGGAGTTTGTTTGAAACCATTATCGGAATGAATTCTTCATTCGCTTGCCATTTGCTGCCTTCGGGGAGATCTTCTTTGATGTAGCTTTCTTCGACTCCCATGACCAGGCTGTCGGTTATTAGTGATTGGCCAAAAATTGTGCCGCGTACCGAGACGGGTTTGTTGATTGTGTATTCAGGTGAGATGGTTTCGACGTGATCAATTTCTTTGAGTTGTTCAATGGTTTTTGGTGATAGGCGGCTGGTTTCGGATTCTGAAACCAGTTTGAGGATTCGGCTACCTTGAATATTTGGCAAAACATCGACGTTTGTTAGTGAGGTGTTTGAGAGAATGCTTTCATAGGCCGCTTTTTTGAGACCGCTGCTTAATCCGATGAAAATTATCAAAGAAGCTATACCAATTGTTATACCAAAAGTGGTAATAAATGTGCGAACTTTTCTTTGTTTGAGGTTTTTTGCTGCGAGTTTGAGCATGGGGTTGATTGTTTTTTTTATGGGAGGAGGTTTTAAATCATTACTCCGTCTTTTAATTTAATAATTTTGTCGGCTGCGTTGGCGATTGTTTCGTCGTGGGTAACTATTATTAGGGTGATGTTTTTTTCTTTTTGGAGTTTTTTGAGGAGTTTTAGGATTTCTGCGGCATTTTTGGGATCCAAATCTCCTGTTGGTTCGTCGGCGAGGATGATGCTTGGTTGGTTAACCAGTGCCCTTGCGATTGCGGCCCTCTGCGCTTGACCTCCTGAAACTTCACTTGGCCTATGATTAGATCGATCAAAAATATCAACGTCTTTAAGCGCTTTGTTGACTAGGCGATTGATTTTATTGTGATTTGAATCAGGGCTGAAATAAAGGGGGAGGGCGGTATTTTCGAAAATTGTGAGATGCTCCTCAAGGTGGAATTGCTGGAAAACGAAGCCGATATTGAAATTTCTGTATGCTGAAAGCTGCGAATCGTTGAAAGTTAAAATATTTTGATTATTGAAGAGGATGAGGCCGCTAGTTGGTTTATCCAGGCCGCCGATGAGATTGAGCAATGTAGATTTGCCTGAACCCGAGGGGCCGACGATCGAAATAAAATCGCCTTGTTTTATATTTAAGGTGAGGTTTTTAAGCGCGTGGATGGTTTTTTTGTCGAGAGTGTAGTTTTTGCTGAGATTTTTTAGTTCGAGCATGGGGCTTTTGTTTTTTCTATTTTTTTTAGTTTAATAGAAGTTAACCAAAAGTGGAAGAGTATGCTTGATTTGGATGAATGGTTTTGGTTGGATTAAATAATAAAAAGAGCGCTTATGTTTTAGCGCTTAGATGGGAAGAAAATACTTGAGAGTTTATTTTACGTATTTATTGCAGAATTCTAGCTCTTCTTTTAGCCCTTTGACTACCTCTTCTTTATCTTTAAGCTCAAATTCTTTTGGTGAGACTTTAATTGAAATTGCGCCTAAATAATTGTTGTCTTTTAATTTTGAGAGCAGGCTTTCGACTGGTAATGTGCCGCTTTTTAGTCTGGCGTATTGTTCTTTTTTTGTGGAGTTTGAAATATGTACGTGAACCAAGAAATCTTTTAAATTGTTGTAAGTTCTGATGATATCGCTGCCACGATCGGCGAGTAGGCTTATGTCTATGCAGGCATGCTTGAATTTTTTCATCTCTAAAATGTTGTTCATGGCTTTTTTAGGGATAATTCCTAAATAAGTTTCGTCTTTGGCGTTTTCTAGGGCAATTGAGATGTTTTCTTTTCTGCGAATTTTTGGTACCTCTTTTTTAAGCCATTTTGTAAGGGAGAAGCTTAGTAAACTCGGGGCTGAGACTACAATAATTTTGCAGCTAATTTCTTTAGCGAATTTTATAAGTTTTTCGATGTCTTTTTGAGTGTATGTATCTGGGGCTTCGATAGCGTTAACAGGCAGGCTGTGTTTTTTTACCAATTCATTAACATAATCGCTGTCATAAGTGTCGTAATTGCCGTATTCGACTTTGATATCCAATCCGTCGTAACCTGCGTCTTTGGCGAATTTAAAAATTCGATCTAGGCCGTATCCTTTTAATGTTGATGTTGATAAGACTATTTTCATGGCGAATATTGTTATTTATCTGTGTATAATAACATATTTGGGGTGGTTTTTCAATGGGGGAGAGGAGTAGAACTTGGTTTTTTTGAAAAACTATTATTGATGGGTTTGGATGTTTGGAGTATGGTTGTGGCTTGTGCTAACTAAGAGAAGGAGCATGGCTGTAGCCATGCTCCAACAGATGGCTGTAGCCATGCTCCAACGTTTAACGTTTTAATGCTATTATTTCTCAATTTTCTGCACTCCACCCATGTAAGGTTGCAATATTTCAGGGATATTTATTGAGCCATCTGCGTTTTGGTAGACCTCTAATAATGGGATCAGGATGCGGGGGCTGGCGATTGCGGTGTTGTTTAGGGTGTGGACAAAGCTGATTTTACCTTCTTTATTGCGGTATCTTATATTTAGGCGGCGGGATTGGAATTCCAGGAAAGTTGAGCAGGAGTGGGTTTCTCCGTAATTTTCTCTTGAAGGCATCCAGGTTTCTATGTCGTTTTTGAAGTATTGGCCTTGGCCGATGTCTCCTGTGCAGACATTAACTACTCTGTAAGGCAGCTTAAGGTCTTGGAGTATTTCTTCGGCGTTTTTTAGGAGCATTTGGTGCATTTTTTTGCTTTCTTCGGGGTCGTTTTTGCAGAGAACCACTTGTTCTACTTTATAAAACTGGTGAACTCGGTATAAACCGTGGGTGTCTTTGCCGTATGTGCCGGCTTCTCGGCGGTAGCAGCTTGAGTATCCGGCGTAAAGTTTTGGGAGGGCTGATTCGTCTAGGATTTCGTCCATGTGATATGACGCTACGGGGACTTCGGATGTGCCGATTAAGTATTTTTGGTCGAAGGGGATTTTGGGGGTTTCGGAATCGTTATTTTTGGTGTCTGAGGTATTTTCGGCTTTGGGCGCGCGTTTGTCTCCTCCCATATCAACACCTACCGCATAAGCCTGCTCCTCTCCTCCCGGAAAATATGATGTTCCCATCATGGCTTGGTAATTCACGATTTGCGGGGGATTGAAAACGGTGAAACCCTTGGCGACGAGCTTGTTAAGGGTGTATTGCAGAATCGCGAACTCGAGCATGGCGCCGGCACCTTTGAGATAATAATTGCGGCTGCCTGCGACTTTTGCGGCGCGGGGAATGTCGATAATATCGAGATTTTCGCCGAGAGTGACGTGATCTTGGATTTCAAAGTCGAAATTTGGGACTTCGCCGTTTTTGTATTCTTCTTTATTGTCTGAGTCGTCTTTGCCGATCGGGGTTTCGGGGGCGCAGGGTTGAGGAACGAGGAGCATTAGTTTGCCATATTCATGCTCGATTTCTCTGAGTTTTGCGTCAATTGTTTTTTCTTCTTTGGTGATTGTTTGCATTTCGTCGATCGCTTTTTGCTTTTCGTCGCCTTGCATTGTGGCGATGCCTTTACTTGCTTGGTTTTTTTTTGCTTTAATTTCGTCGGTTTGTTGGATCAGTCGGCCTCTTTCATCGGCAAGTGATATCAGCTTATCCAAATCAACTCGGCAATTTTTTTGTTCGCAGGTTTGTTTGATTTGCTCTAGATTTTCGCGGATGAATTTGATATCTAACATTATTTTATTTTTAATTGATGATGAGGTGGTTTAGCGGTATCAATTTATATATTATTTGGGAGAGGGTCAACTTATCTTGAATTAATGCATAACGATTCTATATGACAATTTTCCCCGGGGATTTTTTGGGGAGTTGGGGGAGGTTGGAGGAGGCCGGGGTGTTTGGGCGGACAAAGCTTGGGAGACCAAAATTGCCTGTTTTTCAACGACCAAGCTTGCGGGAGGGCAGGGAATCAGGGGGTGCTAATGCTTCGGGGGTGTAATCTGCCTGCGTTTCAGCGGCTGGGCTTTGTGGGAGATTAGGCTGTTTGGGTTGCTAAAAGTATTGGGAATCAAGCTTGTTTGCGTTTTAGCGGCGGGGTTTGGTGGAGGTTGGGCTGCGGGGTGGATAAAAATTGGAAGGCAAGCTTGTTTGTGTTTTAGCGGCGGGGCTTGGTGGCCGGACTGCCGGGCGGAAAAAAAATTGGAAAGCTAACTTGTTTGTGTTTTAGCGGCGGGGCTTGGTGGCCGGACTGCCGGGCGGAAAAAAAATTGGAAAGCAAGCTTGTTTGCGTTTTAGCGACCGGGCTTGGTGGAGGTCGGGCTGCGGGGTGGATAAAGATTGGAAGGCAAGCTTGTTTGTGTTTTAGCGGCGGGGCTTGGTGGAGGTTGGGCTGATGGGGTGGATAAAAGATTGGAAAGCAAACTTGCCTGCGTTCCAACGGCTGAGGCTGCCTGTCTTGCATTTTTGAGTTGACGAGGAATTGAGGTTTTTTAAAATTTC
>JAHJTR010000187.1 GCA_018829865.1 Patescibacteria group bacterium
ACGATTCTTTTTTTCGGCGGAATTTGAGGCTGTGCCAATTTCATTGGCGCGCCACCTTTTATTTTAACTCAACAACTGTTTTTCAAACACTTCTTCAAACTTTTCACGCAAAGCACTATTCACTTGTCCTTCGTTAAAGAAAGGCAAGCCAATCAAACGAAAATCCTTATTCTCTATCTTCAAATCAACTGTATGACTTTTCTCAATTTCAATCAATAGTTTCTGCTTCCAGCCTTCTTTTGATTGCTCAAAAGTATTTTGTGCGTCCAAAAATTGATCGCCCTTTGGCTCAACAAAAATTTGATACATAACTTCTTGCTTTGTTTTCTTCTCGGTCAAAAACAAAACGAAATCTGGATAAAACGGCTCGCCGTTTTCAAAGCTGTAAATTTTGAAAAACTGCTCATTGCGAAGCAATGCAATGTCTTGATATTTTTTCTTTAACTTTGTTATCGCCTCATCAATAAAGCGCAAAAACGATTCTTCTTCGCTCGTTCCCCAGATTTCGTTTTGGGCAAACCAATCCCGAGAAGAAAAATCAAAATCTCGCATATTTTGCGCTCGCGGACTTTCGCTATCTAATTGCAACACCTTGTCATTTTCAAATATTTTTTGGATCAGGTGAGCTTTAAATTCCTTTGTTCCGTAGTATTCCTTTTTCTCTTTACCGGCGACTTCCAACACTTTATCAATCACAAATCCGGCAATATTCAATTTTTCAATCTGCAAAAGATTTTCAACTTGCTCGCTTGTGCCTTTAACCTTAATTTTTATTCCGCCAAGATATTTTTCATTTGAAATAAAATCTTTTGCGGATTCTATATTGCCGAATATCTTTTTTAGCTCATCAAATCGTCCGGCAGGCATTTTTGCCAAAGCGGTGCGGACAATATGCGTTCCCAAATCAGCAATTTTATAATCCCGAATTTCTATTTTTGCCTTTACTCCGGCGCCAGCACCAGCAACAAACAAATCTTTTTCTATCGCTTCTCGCGTTGGTAGTTGAAAGATGTTTATTTCAGCGTTGTGGTCAAATTCCGCTTTGGCGTCCGCGAGCGCAAAAACATCCTTTCCCAAATTTTCCTTGCGAGAATTTAAGAAAATATAGCCTTTCTTCCAAAAATCGCTGTTTTTAAAATCGCCTTTGATTTTGATCTCTTTTTGCACTGTGCGTGACGGCATAATACCTTCACGAACCAAAACACTTTCCAATTCTTGAATATAGCGGGGATTCGTTACGCTATGATAATAAAGCTGTTCCAAAATCCGCAGTTCGTTTTGTATGTCGGTATCAAATTTTCGCCTATACGCGTCCGTAAACTCGCCGAGCATAAAAGGATAATATCTCGCACCTCGTCCGATAAGTTGCGCCTCTTGCACAGTTGTTTTACCCGGTTTGTTGCTTTTAGCGTCACGGCTATTATAGAGCCGGACAATATCAAAAAGATTCAAAACATCCCAACCTTCATTCAATTTTTCTGTCGCAAAAATAGCGCGGATTTCATTGTTTTGATCTTCCAACGAATTAAGTAAAATTTGTTTTTGCTCTAAATCTTTATCTTCATCAACCGTCAAGCATTTTTCCGGCGCAAAATCGCTTTTAATTTCTGCCACTAAATCCGCGAGTGTAATTCTTTGCTCATTGAAAAATTGAAATGCTTTTTGCAATGTTGCGTCTTTAACTGCTGTTTGCTGTTTTAGGTGTTTTTCGCCGAGTTCAGAAATAAGTTTATGAAAAGAGTCTTTGAAAATGCTTGAAACGACAATTTGCGGATTGTGTTCTTTTGATATTCCTTCTTTGGGGATACTTACTCGGTTAGCTTTAAACATCACCACCGGCTTCAATGCGATTTTGTACTTTTCTGCCACCTTACGACGATATTGCGAAATGATCACCGCCGAAAGCGCGCGTTCCATAATAGGTGCGTTTATCTGCAAAGTTCGCACATCTTTTGAAAACCCGTCCAAGCGATATTCTTTTAGATCATAACGATAAATCGCTTTGTCTTTGTATTTTTCCAAAATTTCAGGATATTCTTGTTCTAATCGAGCCGTTGCCGTAAATTCCAAAAGTACATTTTCCTTTTGGCTGTTAGCGTTCAAAATCCGCATTACTGTATTTTCCCAATTTCTGCGGTCTTCTTCTTCGGTTTTACTTATTTTTCCATTTGTTTCTGCCGATAAATTGTGCGCTTCATCCGCAATCAAGACAATTTTCTTGTCCGCAAAATCTTCATAGGTCAAAACATTTTCGCGAGCGAAATTAAAGCGAGAATGCAAAAGTGCGGTAGTAGAAAAGATAATGTTTATATCGTCCTCATTTACTCCTTCAAAATTATCAACTTCTTTAATTTTTATTTCCTGTCCGCCCAGCGTGATTTTGTCGGCAAACAAATACTTTTTGGAACTCGGATCAAGAAAATTGGCCTTGGTCTTTTGGATAATGTTGCCAAGACGAGTAAAGAAAATGAAATTGCGGTATCCCTTTTGATAAAAATACAAAAGATTGGCGGCCATTATGAGCGTCTTACCCGAACCGGTCGCCATATTAAACATTAAATGAATCGGTTTTAGTTTTTGGTGATATTCTTCGCAGTAATAATAAAATCGTCCCAATGCTTCTTTTTGGTATTCGCGTGCCGAAAAAGCCGGATTGAGATTTTTCAAAATATCCGTTTTCTCTGTCGCCTTGTTTTTGAAAACATCAGCACCAGCAAAGTTTTTATGGTTGTTAAACTTTTCGTAAAGCATAGTTAGTTATTTTGCCTTTTTACTTCATCGAGCGTCTTTCCATCTTTATTTTTCCATGAAGTCCACCCATTCGCGCTCCGTCCTAAAATAAAAGCCGCAGCGGTTGAGGGACTGCCGAAAACCTCATCTTCTATTAAAGTAAAATTATCAACAATCCCAGCGTTTTCTGAACCCAAAACTTTCTTCCTGAGTAGTCTTACATAATCATGTAATGCATTGGCTTCTGATCTTTGGATAACGGATCCCTTAAGAACAACAAAACCTTCGGAGGTTGGCATTCCTTTAGCGCTGGCGTCTTTACCTTTACAGTACCATACGTCTTCTTTTGTATTTTCAACCGGTGCTTTGAGAAAAGTGAAACCAACTACCGGAAGTAGCAATCTAATATAACTTGCAAAATCATTCGCATCCGCCAAGTCTGATTCAGATAGCCGTGCAGGATTAGATTCTTTTCCACTCTCCACTTTTACTCTACCAACTTTCCTTACCTCACTATATAAAATAGATTCAAGATATTTTACATATGCCTTATTTAAAGTCTCATCTTTTGAGACAAAACAAATGGCAGTATTCCAGTAATCTTTTTTTGGATCTCTGTTGTGATACTGGATTCTTTCTATGAAGTTTTCTGATTCACCAACATAAACCACGAACTCACCATCTTCGCTTTCACCTGTCAAAAAATAAACGCATGGAACTTGTAGATCATCTCGCCTTAAAACATCTGATAGATTATTTCTTGGAATAACAAAGCCCTTTCCCGTCCAACCAGTAACCTCCACTGTTCTTGGTCCAGTAGGCTTTCCATCCAAGAGGAATATTTTAATTGTTTTAGGATTTGCTTCCATAAAATTCTTTGTTTAATTTAATATCTTCTTTGCTTACTCCGTATTCCTTATCCTCAATCTCGCTCAAATTGATATAAAGCTGGTTTTTGTCCAAACACTCAATCAAAAATTTCTTTTGGTCGGCAATGCTCAAATCCGCAAAATCTTTTGCATTTGCGTCAATCGTTTTTGGATCTACTTTGTAGCTCAAAAAGGCGGTTTCTTTCATCTCGTCACATAGTTTAGCAAGTTCTTTTCCGGTTTTTACGTCTCTGATTTTCTTCACCCATTTTTCATTCCATGCCGCCAATTCCATATACACAAAATCACCGCCATCTTTCCAATTTACGGATTTTGAAATTCCGCCTTGTTCACCAGCAATAACTTTTTTAATCCTTTCAATAGTTACATTATCAACATAATCCATTTGCTCCGTAGTAATAAATTGTCGCTTCATTTTTAATGCAGTCGAAGCTGTTGTGCCAGATCCCGCAAAAAAATCTAAAACCAGATCTCCCTCTTTTGTAGATAATTCGATAATTCTCTGTATTAATCCTTCCGGTTTTGGATTATCAAATACCTTTTCCCCAAAAAGATCCTTCAAGTGTCGTGTTGCATTTGTTGTTGTTGGCAAATCATCCCAAAGAGTAGTGGTAACCTCACCTCTTTCTTTAGCTTCGGTCCAAAATCTTTTTCGTTGAGGCCCAGCTTCTCCGCTTACGCCAAAAACAATACGACCATCCTTTAATAATTCGTCAAAAACAGATTTTTCATTTTTCCAACTATTACCCGGCAACGGCTTATAAACTTCTCCCGTTTTTGAATTTTTTATAGGATATAATTGATTCGGACGAATTCCACCAACCTGAAAAGGGTCAGCCACCCATTTACCCCTAGGATCATTATCCGGGTTGCTAAATTTTGCCTCATTAGCTGCGATTCTAAATTCTGTACGATTCTTTTTTAACCAGTTTATATCTTTAGCATAGAGTAAATTATGTGTATGAGCATCAGAAATAACCGCGGTATTTGTGACTGATTTTGTAGAATTCCAGATTACATCAGCAACAAAATTTTCACGATCAAATACTTCATCACAGAGTACTTTTAAATAGTGTCCTTCGTTATCGCTAATACTAATCCAGATCACACCTTCTTTGCTTAACAATTTTTTTGCTTCTTCAAGTCGATTGCGAACAAAAACGAGCCACGTGCTGTGTTTAAATGCATCATTATATAAAAAATCATTCCTCTCATTGTCTCTATTATATGGTGGATCAATGTAAATCAATTTTACTTTTCCGGCAAATTCTTTTTTGAGCGAAGCGAGCGCGAGTAGGTTATTGCCTTTGATAATCAAATTGTCTTTTATTGTGCCTTTTTCATCTCGGTTAAAGCCGTCCAGTTTGTGTTCGCCTTTTTTATCTATTCGTTTGAAACTAGTAAAAACTTTTGCGTCAAGTAAGCGATTAATGTCGTCCGGCGCAAGTGTTTCGTTATAAAAAATCTCATCGCGTTTTTGGTCTTCTTTGGTCATTCCGCCTTCCAAAACACAATCTTTGTATGGCCACGCCAAAACCACTTCTTTGTTTTCGCTCACATATTCGTCGCCGGCAGTTAAGCCAATTTTGTTTTTGAAAGCGGTATAAGAATCCGGCAAAAACTGTTTATTGGAAACAAAGCGGATAAACTTTTCTTTATCAAAAATCAGCGTTTTTTCCACCTCAAAAAAGAAATGCTGTTTTAGCGCCTTGTCGGAAAGCAAAAGTTTTAAGAGCGCCGGATCATTTTTACGCGCCAATTCCTGCGTCTGATTTTTCAAAAGTATGCCGTCTTGTGAAACAAGGCGCTCGTCTTTCTTCAATAAATCTGCAAGTTGTTCAAATATGTTTTTCATAGTTTTATTTTATTAAATCATCAACGCCAACCTCAAGCGCCTTGGCAATTTTTTTCAATGTTTCAATCGTAGGATTGTTTTGTTTTCCTGCTTCAATGTTAATAATCGTATTATTAGACACATCAGCAAGCCGAGCTAACTTCTCTTGAGATAAGCCCGTTTTCTCTCGTAATTGCTTTACGATTTTTGCTATGTTGTTTTTACTTGACTCTGTCATA
>JAHJTR010000188.1 GCA_018829865.1 Patescibacteria group bacterium
AATAAGCACATTTTTAATAGGTATTATATCGGATGGTTTTTAGTCAATTTTGATAAGTACAAACACAAAAAAAACCCTCAGCATTGCAGCAAGAATACGTTATTCTTGACACAGACCCCCATTAAGCCATACACTCCTCCCTTAAACAAATAAACCACTATTAATATGGAAAAATACAAGTCAACCCCAGAACAAATCGACCCTGAGGATGAATTAGTTGATTGCGAAGAAGCAGAAAACGAAGAACTAAAGGCAGCAGTACTAGCACATGCAAGTGTGGAAGTAATAGGGTTAGAAGGAGGATTAACAGAAGAAATCTCAGGCGCAAGATACGCACCCCATGAAGACACCGACCACATAACATGGGTACCCAAATTTAAATGCCGCAGTCACGCCACCAGATCAAAACGTTTAGAAAAAATGGAATCATTTATCCCCAAAGTAGAGGCTTTTGAAGGAAAAGCTTACAAGTCTCTTGAGGCAGCAAACCAAGATACATCAGCATTACAAAAAGAAATCGACGAGCATAATACCAGATGTAAACAAGCATCATTCGGTGTAGGTAAACTCATTGCAGAAGCTTTCTTCACCATTCAAGGCTCAAGATTCAAAATAGCAATTCATCAACCGGAATGCACCCAAAAATTAGATCTATCCATTACTTTTCATCGACAACGCACCAGCTAGCCTCAAAATATCTCAGCCTCCCCCACCCCCCAATTCCACCTTGCAAACTCCCTCAAAAACGCCCTACAATAAGCATCTTTTAACATATATAAAAATAAAACCATACTAAATTTGACAACCAAGTAATTATAGTGTTAAATCCAACCACTATAATCAACAAACCAATGAAGAAAATTGAATTTCAAAACAAGGCAAAAACCGTTATAAACAGTCTCAAAATCGAAGGTTTCACAAACGAAGAAAAAAACTCCGATAACAAAATAGTAACAGACATTAGTGAAGCTGAGGGATTAGCAGTCGTCGATAAAAAAGGAAACATCATAGCAGAACATTCAGGACCAAAAATACCTATTATTAATATAGTTCAAGCCGCTATGCACACAAAACTCAGATTTGCAGATCCAGAAGCAATAACGAAACAATTAGAAGACGAAATCGAAAAAATAAGAGCAAGAGTCTTCAAATATACAGGCAATTCGACAAAGTAGTCCCAAGCCCCCCAATTCCACCTTGCAAACTCCCTCAAAAACGCCCTACAATAACCAGTGCGTATCTTAACTTACACAAAGATTACGCATTAGCTATTTTCTACAAATAACAAAGCAAAACCCCTAAACAAACAATCATGGTCATCCATAAAATAATCAGCAAAATTCTCGGCGATCCAAACGAAAAATATCTCAAAAAAATCACCCCGTTAGTCAAAGAAATCAACGACTTCGAAGAAAAGTATCAAAAAGAGATCAAAGCCGAAGAAATCCCTCAAAAAACCGAAGAATTCAAAAAACGAATCGCTGATGGCGAATCATTAGACAAACTCCTTCCCGAAGCCTTCGCCCTCGTTAAATACGCCTGCCGCACATTAGTAGGCACAAAATGGGACGTTCGCGGCAACGACACCGAATGGGACATGATCCCTTACGACGTCCAGCTAATCGGCGGAATCACCCTCCATCAAGGCAAAATCTCCGAAATGAAAACCGGTGAAGGTAAAACGCTGGTCTGTACAATGCCGATTTACCTCAACACCCTAGCCGGCAAAGGCGTGCACGTAGTCACGGTTAATGAATATCTTGCGCATCGTGATGCCGAATGGATGGGCGGCGTTTACAAGCAGCTCGGCCTCACAACCGGAATTATCGGTCATGGCATGTCGCATCAGGACAAGAAAGATGCCTACAATTGCGACGTCACTTACGGCACGAATAATGAGTTCGGCTTCGATTACCTACGCGATAACATGGCCAACCAAATCGAGCATTGCGTTCAGCGAAGTCTTAATTATGCGATTATTGATGAAGTAGATTCCATTCTTATAGACGAAGCCAGAACGCCATTGATTATTTCGGCACCTGCAGCGGAATCTACATCGAAATATTACAAATATTCCCAGCTCATCCCCCTCCTTACAGAAAACACCCATTACAATATAGACGAAAAAATGAAAACGGCTGTTTTAAGCGAAGAAGGCATCGCCAAAATGGAAGAGCTTTTGAACGTGGAAAACATTTACACCGACGCCGGATTAAGCGAAGTGCATCATCTAGAGCAAGCGCTCAAAGCCCAAACAGTCTACAAACGCGACACCGATTATGTGGTCAAGGATGACGAAGTAATCATCGTAGACGAATTCACCGGCCGCCTAATGCCGGGACGCAGATATTCAGATGGCCTGCATCAAGCGATTGAAGCCAAAGAAGGGGTAGAAGTCCAACGCGAAAGTCGCACTCTAGCCACAATCACCTTCCAAAACTACTTCAGACTTTTCAAAAAACTCGGAGGAATGACAGGTACGGCGCTCACCGAATCCGAAGAATTTTATAAAATCTACGGCCTCGACACAATCGAAATCCCCACCAACCTGCCGATAAAAAGGGATGACTTGCCTGATGCGATTTTCAAAAATCAAGACGGCAAATTTAAAGCGGTGGCCAAAAAGGTGAAGGAATTGAACGAAAAAGGTCAACCGGTTTTAATCGGTACAATTTCCATCGAAACTTCCGAGCATTTAAGTAGAATGCTCAAAAGTGAAGGAGTCAAACACCACGTCCTAAACGCCAAACATCACGAGCAAGAAGCCGAAATAGTGGCTAATGCAGGCCAAAAAAACGCAGTAACAATAGCCACAAATATGGCCGGTCGTGGTACAGATATCAAACTTGGAGCAGGCGTCAAAGAACTCGGAGGACTCGCAGTACTTGGCACAGAACGCCACGAATCCCGCCGTATCGACAACCAGCTACGAGGTAGAGCGGGCCGCCAAGGTGACCCCGGAGCAACCCAATTCTTCGTCTCAATGGAAGACAGCCTAATGCGACTATTCGG
>JAHJTR010000189.1 GCA_018829865.1 Patescibacteria group bacterium
ATTATGTCGGGTACGAATGAGTATTCCAGGTGTTTTTCTCGGCAGAAGTCCAAGATGTCGATGGCTTCGGCTTCATTTAAATCCGATTTGGTTTGAATCAGCTCGTCGACTTTTTTTAATTTAACTATGTTGGCTAACTCCTTTAACGAACCTAAAATTCGGTATGTGGCGGTGCTTGGTTTCTTGGTGTTGGCTAAAACTCCTACCACCGTGAATCTTTTATCTTTTTTGAAATGATTATAAAGAGTTTGGGTGATGTTGTTGGCGCCGATTATTAAGACTCTGCGTTTGCCGATATTTTTGTTGAGGAGGATGCTTTCGACGATTCTGATAATAGAGCGGCCGAGTGAGACCAGAATTATTGTGAAGAGAAGGGTGTAGCCGATGACCAGACGGGAGAAAAATGGCTCGCGGATGATGAAGAAATAGGCCAAAATTAGCATCAGCCACGAGAGGACGGCGAGGGCGACTTTGAGTAATTCGTTTTGGAGGGTGGAGTCGACTTTGAACGAGTAAAGACGGTTTAGGGCGAAGATGATCATTAAAAATAGGCTGGCGCCGATTGCGAATAATGTGTACTCGTCGCGGGGTTGGAAGACTTCGAGGTTTGAGGATAAGCTGAGGCCGGGGAGTAAATCGGGGTAGTTAAGCCTTAATTCGTAGGCTAGGATGAATGCTAAAAATGTTGCTATTAGGTCGAAGGGGATTCTTAGTATTCCTAAAATTAATTCTGATTTTTTCATTTGGCTTTGAGCTTTTTAGACTTTTTGTAATGTGAATTTTAGCATAACTAAGGGGAAAGGCAATCTGGATGTGGGGTGTGGAAGGTTGGGGTTTAAGAAGGAGCAGGGCTGTAGCCCTGCTCCAACGATTAGGATGCAATCCTGCTCCAACGGTGCACGGTATGAAGGGATAATGTAATGGGAATATTTATTTTGCACTTTTTCCCCGGGGATTTTAATGCTTTTTTAAAAGGCCCTAGGCTGGAGCAGAGTTGCACTCTGCTCCAAAACGTTAAAATGTTAAGAAGCGGAGTGCAACTCCGCTCCAACGGTAGATTTTTAATATACCAGCGCGATTTTATTGGGCTTCAATTCTACGGAAGAAGCAGGATGCAATCCTGCTCCAACGATCGCTGTAGCCCTGCTCCAACGATAGTTGCACTCTGCTCCAAAACGTTAAGAAGCGGAGTACAACTCCGCTCCAACGGTTTATTATCAGAAAAGGCCTGAAATTATCAGACCTTTTAAACCTTTTTAACCTGTATAAGCCGAGTTCTGTTTTTAAGCAATCATCTATCTACGATAATCGTTGCCGATTATCTTGAGCAGCGGGCGCTGAAAGGGGCTTTAGGTAGGCCGATTCCTTTGCTCCATCCCGCTTTGCACCACCAAGGGTTTACCACACTCATCCCGTAAGGGAGAGCCTCCCACTAAGTGGGACTTTTCACCTTTTGCCGACGTATAAATATGCCGGCTAGTATAGTCTCTGTGGCACTTTCCCTACAATACATATTGCTATGTCTGCGACGGACGTTATCCGCTTGGTTTACCTAATGGTGCTCGGACTTTCCTCTTACTTAAACAAGTTAAGCAAGCGATTGCACGGGGTAAAAAGGCTGTGTGACTATAACATGGTTGTTTGGTTTTGTGAAGGGTAGAATGTGTATTTTTGTGTGGCTTAATATAATTCCAATACTTCAATTGTTGGAGGAATTCCTAATCTCATAGGTAAGCCTATTTCTCCCAATCCGGATGTTATAAAAACTTTGCCATTGTTTGTGTGATATAATCCTCGATTGAAATTTCCGATGCATGGAATACTTTGTTTATATAAAAATGGTATTCTTATTTGTCCACCATGAGTATGTCCTGAAATTGTAATGTCGGGAATGGTGTTTTGATAGTTAAGTGTGGTATCTGGATTGTGGGTAATAACAATTAGATTGTCATTTTTTGTGAATTTATCGATTTTGGAAATATCGTCTTGTTTAGCCCATTTGTCACCTAATCCTAATACTATCATATTTTTTATGGTTGCATTTGAGTTGCTCAGAAATGTAACTCCATTTTTTTCTAGGGCTTTTTGTAGTTTTTCTTGGATAGGTGGTCCGGGTTTTTCGCTGTCGTGATTGCCTAAAATTGCATAAATTGGAAATTTTATGTTTTTTAACGGAGAAAATAAAGCCTCTAGGTTTTCAGGTGGATAATATGTGAAATCTCCGGGAATTAAGACTGCATCGATGTTTTCAATCTTATTTATTTTATTGACGACTCTTTTAAGAAAACTTGTGTTTTTATAAATACCCAAATGCAAATCTGAAATAACAATTATCTTTGAAGAAAAGCCTACTTCTATTTTTGTTGTTTGTGTCAAAATTATGTTTCTCTCTATTAATCTTGAATAAATAAATAATAATGTGGTTATAGAAAATAATGTGAGAATTATTAATAATGCTTTGTTTTTATATATTTGATTTTTCTTGAAAAATATGAAGAAAGATAAAATTATTAAAAAGGGGATTGCTACGTATGATGAGTAAAAAATTAGACTATGCATTTCATGTGAATTAAATGTAGATAGAATGGTACATGATGTTATGGTGACTATGCAAAGAATAGTAATTCTGTGGTGCTTGTTAAAAAAAAGCCTTTTATTATGGCTTTGAGGCTTTTTGATTGATTTGCTGATTATTAGATCTTTTTTAGTTTTTCATATTCAACTTTAAAGAAATCAGTTGTTTTTAGACATTCTTTTGCTTTTTCGTTGTCCGGTTCGATTTTTAGAATGGAGTTAAACAGCTGAGTCGCTTTGTTAAAATTCTTTTCGTTTAGATAGCAAAGTCCAAGATCTGACATAATTAGGCAATCTGTCCGATTAAGGTGGAGTGCTCGTTCTAAAATAATTATTCCTTTTTTCCTGTCGGTTGAATGGAAAATTGACCAACCAAGACATCTTAGTATTTCAGGATGATTTGGGTGGATTTTGTCAGCTCTTTCTAAAAAAATGACTGATTCATCCCATTGCTCAATCGCGGAATACACAAATCCCAATAAATAATTGGCGTTGGCGCTGTAAGGATTGATTTTTAGGGCGTGTATAAGTGCTTTTTCGGCTTTATTATAATCACGCAAACTTAAATAATTATCACCAATTTCTTCTAAAGCTTCATGGCAACCAAGGTCGCTGCATAAAATCTTCTCACAGATTTTAATAGCCTCTTCGTTATTTCCGGTGTTTTTTTGTTTTTCAGCCAGTTCGAGCAGGTGATTAAATTCCATAATTTATTTTATTAAATCCAAGTATTATAACAGAATTAATAAACTAAATCAACGGTCTTAGATCGTGTATTGGTAGACTTTCTTGACGTATTTTATATTTGGTGTGCTTGATCGATTATTTCGACGCAAATTCAGTATTGGCCGCTATTAAGCCGTTTATCATCCCTGTATCAAATCGTTTTCCTTGTACCGTACAGGCGTGGATTTTTTCGGTTTTTTGGTCCAAAGTTTTGATAAATCCATCAATTAATCTTATTTCACCGCCATGGCTGCTTTCTGCGGCTTTGAGGTTTTTGAAGACCTCGGGCGTGATTATATATTTGCCAATGATTCCCAAATCAGATGGGGCGTCTTTGGTTTCTGGCTTTTCTACTAGGCTTTTTACTTCATGAACGTTACCATCTGAGATTATCGGCTCAATAACTCCGTATGCTGAAATGTTTTCCTCCGGCACTTTGGTAACAGCTATCACGGATGTTTTTTTATTTTCATAAACATCTATTAGCTGACTCAATGCGGATTTTTCATTGTCTACAATGTCGTCACCAAAAAGTATGGCTATTGGTTCATCGTTGATAAATTCTTCGGCGCAAAGTATGGCGTGTCCGTCACCTCGGGGTTCGTTTTGATAGACGTAGGTTATTTTTGCTAGGTTTTTGAGTTTGCGGATTGCTTCGAGTTCTTTTGTTCTTCCTTTCTGCTCAAGCAATTTTTCGAGTTCCAGGTTTTCTGCGAAATGTTCTTTGATGATTTCTTTATCTTTGCTGATTACCATTATTATCTCTTCAATTCCGGCGCTTACAGCTTCCTCCACCAAATATTGAATGACCGGTTTGTTGACTATGGGGAACATTTCTTTGGGAATTGCTTTGCTTGCCGGTAAGGTTCGTGTTCCGAGGCCGGCGACAGGTAAGACGGCTTTTTTGATTTGCATGAGGCTCTTTCTTAAAAATTATTTTATTTCGATTCTGCGGGTTTTGCCTTGATCGAATTTGCCGATTTTGATCTTCAAAACGGCGTTTTTAAAGGTTGCGGATATTGTGGTTGGGTCTGCGTTTGGGGGCAGGATTACTGATCTTGAAAAATCGCCCCAGAAGCATTCTCTGATTAGGTAGTTTTGAGGAGGAACGTCACGCCCTAGGCTTCTTCTCCCTCTTATCTGCAAAACATCTTCAGTGATACTTAAATCAATATTGTCCATTTGCACCCCCGCCACGGGAGCGACTATATAGATGTAATCGGCTGTTTCATAAACATCTACCGCCAGTTCGCCTTCGTCGTTACTTAGAATTGCATTTTGTGATACTTCGGCATTAAGCTCGTCGGCTATTTTGGACATTTGGTCATCATATCTTATGTGTGGGCTGAGGTTGTTTTTTGTTTTTTGATCGTCGTAATCTGAATAAGAGCTGCTGCCCTGTTTTTTTTGCATTTCAGGTATTTCACCTATGCCGATTAATGTTTCTTCTTCTTGATACATTAATTATTTGTTAGAGCTTGATTTTGGGCTTTTTGCGTGAGTTTTGAAGAATTTAATAAATTCCGTGTTGGAAATGGATTCTTTTTTGAGTAGGAAATCCGCAATTTCTTTCAATGTTTTTTTATGTTTGACCAGGATTTCTTCCGCATCTTTGTATGCGTCTTCGATTATGGATTTTATGGCATCATCAATTGTTTGAGCTGTTTTTTCGGAGTAGTTCTTTATGTGACCCAAATCTCTTCCAAGGAAAATTTCTTCTTTGTTTTCGCCGAATGTTAATGGTCCGAGATTGCTCATTCCATACTTTGTTACCATTTTGCGGGCGATGTCGGTGGCTCGTTCCAGGTCGTTGCTGGCGCCGGTTGTTACTTCTCCGAAGGTTAGTTTTTCTGCTACGTGACCTCCAAGTAATGAGCTTAGTTCGGCTTCGAATTTACTTTTTGAATATAAATGTTTGTCTTCTTCAGGGAGGAACCAAGTTACTCCAAGTGCCATGCCTCTTGAGATGATAGAGATTTTATGTACGGGATCGCATTCCGGCAATATGTGGCCTACAATAGCGTGTCCTGCTTCGTGAATTGCTGTAATATTTCTTTCTTTAAGCGATAAAATGCGGGATTTTCTTTCAGGTCCCATCATTACTTTTTCAACGGCTTTTTCGAGATGATCTTGGTAAATATGTTTTTTGCTGTCTTTTGCTGCGTTGATTGCGGCTTCATTCATTAAGTTTTCCAGATCAGCCCCAGAGAATCCGGGGGTTTGTTTGGCGATTTTTTCTATGTCGATGTTTTTGTCTAAAGGTTTGTTGCGGCTGTGTACTTTTAAAACGGCTTCACGGTCTTTGAGGTCCGGTCTGTCTATTGTTATTCGGCGATCGAATCTTCCTGGTCTTAATAATGCGGGATCCAGTACGTCGGGTCTGTTGGTTGCCGCTATTACTATGATATTTGTTTCGGTTTCAAATCCGTCCATTTCGGTTAGGATTTGATTGAGGGTTTGTTCTCTTTCGTCGTTTCCTCCTCCAAGACCTGCGCCGCGTTGTCTTCCTACCGCATCTATTTCATCTATAAATATAATGCAGGGTGCATTTCTTTTGGCTTTTTTGAAGAGATCTCGCACTCGACTTGCACCAACTCCCACAAACATTTCTACAAATTCAGAACCTGAAATATTGAAAAACGGGACTTTGGCTTCACCTGAAACGGCTCTTGCTAAAAGGGTTTTACCTGTTCCCGGAGGGCCGAGAATCAAAACACCTTTAGGAATTTTAGCTCCCATACTGGTGTATTTGCTGGGATTTTTTAAGAAGTCGACAATTTCGATCAATTCATCCTTTGCCTCAAGGCAGCCGGCAACATCTTTAAACATGGTTTTTTCGGTTCCTTTATCCATCAGGCGAGCGCTGCTTTTACCGAAAGACATGGCTTGATTGCTTGATCCTTGAGCTCGATGAAGCATGAAAGCAAAGAAACCCACCAAAAATATAATTGGAATAATTGAGATTATCAGATTGGACCAAAAACTATTATCATTTGGTTTTTCGACGGTGATATTGATGTCTTTGAGAATGGCGGCGGGGATTTCTTGCCTGAGCAAGTCTTGAACGGATTGGCCAACCTCTTTAGTCGTGGTGAGAATTTCTTCATTTTTGAGCACAATATTGACGGAGACTTGATCCTCCTTAACAATTACTTTATCGACTTTTCCATCTTTAATTTGTTGAACGAAATTGCTGATGGGGATTTCTTTGATTTCGGTTTTTTCTGATCTGAAAATGATGAGAATGCTCGTCAAAATTAGCGCTATGGCTAAGACGTAAATGAAATTATTTCTCGGGGATGTTTGTTTGATTTTTGCAAAATGGCTCATAATCTTTGATTTTAAAGGGAACAAGTGGTGTATATTTTAGCGCTTAGTTGATTTGGGTACAAGAGTGAAAAATGAGGGTGATTTAAAAAGTGACATTCATGGGTTAAGAGAGCGAAAGTCTGATTACGGTTTTTGTTGAATTTGTTGCTTTAAAATCGTCGCTTATCGCCATGTTGCCGATTGCGATAATTTTATCTTTATTAAGAAGTAAGGGGATTTCGTTTCTTTCGAAAATTGGGATTTTATTATTGATAAAAAAGTCCTGAATTTTTTGATGGCCTTTCATGCCGAAGGGTTTGAATTTATCGCCCGGTTTAAAGGCTCTTTGGGTCAATTTGCCCTCAATTTTATCCGCATCTATATATAGGTATGTTTTTGACTTTAAATTTGTGGGGATTTTTTTGAGTTTTTTTGTTTCGATTTTTTTTATTTTTTTAGTGAGTTTATTAAGGATATTGATTTTTCCGTTACTTAAAATAATTTCATTTTTTCCAAAAGGTTTCTTGCTTCCGGTTTTTTCATTATTGATCAGTTCGATTACATCTTTGATTAATTTATTTGAGATAATTGAATTTTCGAGTTTTTGGTAGAGATCATAAAGGATTTGATTTTGAAGTGCGGGATTTAATGATTTGAAGTTTTTTAGTGGTAGTCGGGCTTTTGTTTTGTTGGTGATGAGGTTTTTTTTGAGCCATTTTTGGCTTTCTTCTGCTATAAAGTCATATGCTTCTTGCAGAATCTGTTTTGTATTGATGAAGGAGTTTAAAAGTGAGGGGTTGATGTCTTTTAATTTTGGGATAACATTTAGTCTAATGGCATTTCGTGTGTATTTAGTGCTTTTGTTGGTTTTGTCTTCTCTGAATTTAATTTTTTTATCTTTTACATAATTTTTAATCTCCTGCTTAGTGAGATTATTCATTGGTCTTAAATAAATATTTCGATTACTTGGAATGCCGAGTAGGCCTTTAAGTCCCGTGCCTCTGGTGAAATTAATTAAAAAAGTTTCTAAAGAGTCGTTTAAGTGGTGCGCTAAGAGAATTTTTTTAGGATGATGCTTGTCTGCAATCTCCTCAAAAAATTTATATCTTAACTCGCGACCGGTTGTTTCGAATGATTTTTGAGAGGCGATTTTTTTTAGGTTTAACTCTTTGATCTCAAATATTAAATTATTTTTTTGGCAATAATCCTCGATGAAGTTTGCATCTTTTTTACTGGTCTTGCCTCTGATGCCATGCTCGATGTGGCAGACGATCGGTTGGAAACCTGAATTTACCAAAATATGCAAAAGGCACATTGAATCAATTCCGCCTGAAACCGCGACTACGATTTTACTTTTTGGCGTTATTTTATGATTTTTTAAATTTTGGCTGATAATGGCTTCGACCTTTGGGGGCATTTGTGGTTTGAGTTAAAAGGATGAGAATGTCTAAATTATCGTCGCTTGCTGATTTGTTATTCATCAATATGTGACATTTTTCGCATTCGTGAGTGATTATATATCCTTTTTTACTATTATAGGTAGCTGATTTTGGCATCATTAAGCCTTGGCAATTACTGTCCCTATCACCGGGTATTTTTTGGTCCACATGTAGCGAATAAAGACAGCTTGGGCAATGGTTGCGGCATCCCTTGTCTAGGGCCATTACTGTTTTGCCACATTTTTTACATTTGTAACTTTCATTTATGAAAATGAAGTTCTTTTTCTTAAGCATTTTTAATTAGATGAGTTGAAATATTTTAGTTAATTCTGTAGACTGATTTTAAACTAAAATAAATAATTTTAAAAATAATTTAACCAATATAAATATGGCTGAAACCCATAAAAGCTATGTAGCGTTTAGGTTCCTTGATTACTTGGCAATACTTATTTTTGTAGTGTTTATAGTAGCGGGTGCTTATTTTTTTTGGCAGCATAGTGTTGCAAAGGCTCAGAATACTAATCTGAAGGCTGAAATCATTTCTGTCACAAAAAAGATTGAGGTTCTGAAGAAAAAAGATTATGAGAAAATTGCTTTGTCTCAAAACTTTTTGAAGAAAATTAATAATGATGCGATTGTTTGGTCAAATGTTATTGATAAACTAAGAACTCTTACTCCTGAAGGTGTGGAGTATAATTCTTATGTGGGTACTGAGGCTAATGAGATTAATATAAGTGTTGAGGCGGGATCTGTTGATAAAGTTATTGCTACGATAAAAGCTTATACGGGTGATGCCGGTTTTGAGGATGTGTTTGTACCATCTGTTAATAAGGGGGTTACAGGAGAAGGAGAAAAGCTTTATAGTTTTACAATTAACGCAATATACAATAAATAATTATTTAATTTAAAAGTATTATGGAATATAAACCATCTATTGTTCCCAGAGTAGTCTCGATTGTACTGTTTCTGATTGTTATTTCCGGCGTTATTTTTTATGTTTTGCCGTTGGCTGATGCTCTTGAGCGTTATAATGCTGAAAATGCGACTCAAAAGGTTCAACTTACCGAGCTTAATGAAAAATTGACTGAATTGCAGACCTATGAAAAGACATATAAATCGGTTGATGCCAGTAAGCTCCTTGCCGAGGTTCCCGAAGAAATTAATCAGTCGGGTTTGATTGAGGATTTTCATAAAATTGCCGGAGCCAATAATATTATTTACAGCTCACTGAGTTTCGGTTTGCAGAGAAGTGTTGATCCGGGAATTAATGCTGTTACGGTTCATGCTTCTTTTGAAGGAGATTATGATGACTTGCAGAATTTTTTAAAGGGTCTCGAGGTTAATGGGCGAAAGATGATTGTAAAAAATATTGGAGTGCAATTGGGTGAAACTGTTGAGGTTGAAAAAATTGATTCAACTACGGATGAGAAAGTGATGGAGCTTAAAAAGAATGCGGTTTTCACTTTAACTATTGAAGCTTACTATCAATAAAATTAAATTAATCATATGAGTAATTTTAAAGAAAATATGTCTAGTGATTCGCCATTATCAAAAGAGATAAAGGATATTGATAAATATTTGGAGTCGGTGAATTTGGATGAGAGGGGACTTGAGAAGGATCGCATTGTTTATGGTGTGACTGACACCAGTGCTCGTTCGCTTTGGCAAAAGGTTGATGATTATTTGGTTGATCAATCAAAGGTGCCGATTGATGAAAAGGCTTACTTTTTCCATTTGCTTGCAGTAATGCTTGATGCCGGTTTGCCGATTCTTAAGTCGCTGAGAGTTTTGGCTGTTCGTACATCGAACAGGAGATTTCGAAGAGTAATAAATACGCTTATTTATAATGTTGAGAATGGTAAGAGACTTTCAGACTCCATGAGTAAATTCCCCGAGGTGTTTGATGAAAGTGAAATTGGGATAGTGCGGTCGGGTGAGGCTGTTGGGCATTTGGATCAAATGTTGTTTAAATTATCTGATCAGCTTGAAAAGGATCGTGCTCTTTCTCAGAAAATCAGCGGTACTTTATGGTATCCGATTGTTGTCTTGATTGTATTGGTATTGGTAGCCTCCATTATTATTATCTTTGTGATTCCCACTTTAAAAACTCTTTTTGAGGCGAGTGGGGTTGAGCTTCCGTTCTTTACGCGAATGTTTATTGGGATCAGCGATGTTATTGGTAAGTTGTGGTGGTTGTTTATCCTGATTTTTATTGCGATTTACACTATTTTTAGTACTTATATTCATAGTGAATCAGGTCGTTTTCGTTGGGATTATTTTAAACTGACAATTCCTATTGTTGGAGATATTATTCGTCGAACTATTATTGCCAGATTTGTTTTGCTTTTAAGTGTGCTTGTTGAATCTGGTTTGCCTATTAATAGGAGTTTGCATATTGTGGCGAATTCTCTGGGCAATGATGTTTATAAGCGCAAAGTTATGGCTGTGAAAGAGAAAGTTGAGCAGGGGCAGCGGATTAGCGATAATTTGAAAGATGCTCCTTATTTATTTCCGGATACTATTGTTAATATGATTAATATAGGAGAGGGATCTGCTTCACTTGGGCAAATTTCCTATAAACTTGCAACTCACTATATGAGAGAGGTTGATTCAAGTATTAAGAAATTAACTACAGTGTTTGAGCCAATTGTAATTCTGTTTGTTGCTCTGTTTGTGGCTCTTCTTGCTATCTCTGTCTTGTTGCCATTATTCTCGCTTGGAGATGTGATGGTTAAATAATTTAAGTGTATTAATTTATGAAATTTTCTCTTCCACAAACATATAATAAAAGAGGATTTACCTTGATCGAATTGTTGATGGTAATTGTTATTATTAGTATTTTGGCTGTACTTGCAGTTAATGCTTATATTTATGCCAGATATAAAGGTCTTCTTAATTTGCAGACAGAGAAAGTTGTTGAAAGTATAAGAAGTGCCAAGTATGAAGTTACTAAAGGCAGAGCGGAAGGTGAGCCTGTGTGTAATGCTTTGAGAATTGTTGTGGGGGCTGAAATAATTGAGAAGCATGAAGGTGAATATGTGGGTGAAATATGTAAAAATTTCCTTAAAATTGGTAGTAAATATGTTCTTTCAACTCCCGTTAATGTTGGTTCGATAAAGGTTAATGGTAATGAGGCGGATGAGGTTTTTATTTACTTTAGTCCTCCTGATGGGGAAATGTTTGTTAATGAAGGGACTAAAAGCAAAATTGATTTAATGATGCAATTCGGTGATAAGGATGAAATTGCATGGCAAAGGGAAATTACAATTGATGCACTTACAAATGTTGCAAAGATGCAACCTCCTAAAAAATAATATTGATGAAAAAGACCTTACATAAAAGAGCGTTTACTATAGTTGAAGTATTAATTGGTATTACTGTGATTTCGCTTACTATAGTGAGTATTACGGGATTGGTGGTGCGGACGATTCAGGCTAATACAGCTAATATGAATAGTTTTGTGGCTTCGCAGCTGGCTCAAGAGGGGCTTGAGATTACTCGGAATATGCGTGATAGCAATTGGATGCGTAATTTGGATTGGCTTGGGAGTAAGCAA
>JAHJTR010000190.1 GCA_018829865.1 Patescibacteria group bacterium
AGCAGGGTTACAGCCCTGCTCCTTCTCAAAAACTTTATCCCGATACTGCAAAGCCACCGCCCCACCCTCAAGCAATTCTCGCGCTTGTTCCATCAAAGTCATTCCCCGACTTTCAGCAATTTCACTATTTGTAATGGCGTAAAAGCCGGATTTAAACATTCTATTTAGGCAATTATTATATTTATCATAACTATCTTTATAGCTATTCCCTCCCTACGTCAACAACCCTAAACCCCAAATCCCGCTCATCCTCATTAAACCCGGTCTCCTTCGGACACCAACTCTTCCCTACCATCAATTTAACCTCATTAAACTCCCCTTTCTTAACCGGAATCCCAATCTCCATCACACCATCCTCTCTAACATCATACGATTTCTCAAAATCCCCGCATTCCACTTTCAAAGTATCAGGATATAAATTTTCAGGACGATTAAAACAAATCAGCAGTTTCACCTCACCTCGATCAGCCAAAAATCGCATAACGGATGCCTTTCCACTCCATCTACCGGCCTCCTCTCCTTCAAAATCATACCAACCACTCACAAAACATTTTTCATTTTGCAGCGTCAACGTTTCAAGGCGATCAACAGCCGCCTTGCACGAAGAATAACTCCTCCCCGCCACAAACGTCATCGTGCGCGCAAAAAACTTTTCAAAAATCTTGCTGCCGGCAATCCTCCGCCAAAAATCCGATTCAGGCACAAGATCGGGAATAAAATTTTGATCACTAAAATGAGGTTCATAAACCAAACCAACCTTTTTAAGCAACCCGGCCAACCTACCCGGCGACTGCTCATTCACATGAATCTGCCGCTCAAAATCAGAACGCAAATTTTTAGCAAGCCCGCCATGTTGACGATTAATCCCCCTAAAAACCGGATAAACATAATCATAAAGCCAAGTATTCGGTGCGGTGTTTATGATAATAATCCCCTCTAAAGTCAGCATCTTGGCGCATTTCTCAAACAAAACCTTCAGCTCATAATCATAAAGATGCTCCACAACATCAGTCAAAAAAATCACATCATAAAAATTCTTAGGCTCATCCAAGGCCTTAACATCCAAAACATCCAAAGCCACATTCCCCTTAAGCTCATCAGGAATTATCTCCTGCGCCAGCTCAATCGCAGAAAAAGCATAATCAATCCCCTTCACATTCGCCCCCCGCATCGCCGACTGAAGCACCAACTCACCCCGCCCACATCCAATATCCAAAACATTCATCCCCTTTTTAATTCCAGCAATCTGCAAACAAAGCTTAAGCCTGGGATCAACCAAAGCCCCATTAAATTTCACAAAAGTCTCATAGCCATCAAGATCATTCAAAAAATAATCTCTGGAGTACAAATTAGGATCAACCGATTTTATCTCATCCCCGATTAAGTCAGCTTCCATCCCGTTTTAAAATTAATTATACCTTCCTGAATCTTATTATTTTCCACATTAAAAAATATTTTCTTATTAACCCAATCGTATTGCTCGCTTATCGCCTCATTATTCAGCGCAATTGTAATAAAATATTTCCCACTCAATAAAGGGATTTCCTTAATCTCAAATTCATATGAGCCTTGAGGAGATGGCAGAGCAACATTCTGCCAAAAACTCGTCTCCCCAAAAAGATGATTTCCACGTTCATCATAAATCGCAACTCCGGCATTCACATTTTTCAGAGAAGTATCATTAACACGATAATTCACCCGAAGCCTCAAAGAATCACCCGGACAAAAATTAGTACAAGGCTTCCCATTTTTATCAAGCAACTGATACGCTTCAATAACAGCCTTCTTACTACTCAAATGAGACATATCCTGCTCATCTTTCAAAGTAGCGGCCGCAGCAATCTCACCTCCTTCATAAATATATTTATCGATAACCACGCCGGGATCACCACTAGCAACAACTTCACCTTTCGAAAGCAACACACACCGATCACAAAACCGCCGCACAGACCCAATATCATGACTCACATAAATAATCGTCTTACCTTCATTTTTCAAGCGATGAAAAACATCAAAACATTTTTGCTGAAAAACCATATCTCCCACAGCCAAGACCTCATCACACAAGTAAATATCAGCATCAGCCTGAATAGCAATACTGAAAGCGAGCCGCACATGCATCCCTGAAGAATAATTCTTAATCTTGGTATCCATAAAATCATGCAATTCGGCAAAATCCACAATATCCTGATACTTCGCATCAATTTCACCTCTAGTAAGCCCCAAAATCGTCCCATTCAAATAAACATTTTCTTTCCCTGTCAAATCAGCATTAAACCCCACCCCAAGTTCCAAAAAAGGCGAAATCATCCCATTAACCTTAATTTTACCTTTAGTTGGCAAGTAAATCCCGGCAAGCAATTTCAGCAAAGTACTTTTCCCTCCACCATTCCGCCCAATAATCCCCAAGAACTCACCCTTTATAACCTCAATATCCACACTCTTAACCGCATCCAGCCTAGTATATTTAAGCCTCCTAAAAAAATGCGTAAAATGCTCCTTCAAAGTATCGCGCCTTTCATGCGGAATTTTAAAAGTTTTGGTAACATTTTTTAGAGAGAGAACAATTTCCTTATTCATAAATTAAATATTTTCAGCAATATAAGCCTGTTTACGTTTAAAAATAAATAGTCCAAGTAAGAAGATAAGCGCGGTTACCCCAATTAAAATCGCCGTATCCAAAAAAGTCGGCAACTCATTTAAGATCAAAATTTTCCTAAAACTATCAATAATTCGAGCCACGGGATTCAAAAGCACATAAAATCTATATTTCTCCGGAATAATTGAAACCGTATAAATCACAGGAGTAAGCCAAAATCCAATCTGAAGCAAAACCTCCCAAATATGTTGCAAATCCCTGAATTTGACATAAAGAATTGAGAGAATAAATGAAATCCCCAGCACCAAAAAGTAATACACAATCAAAAGCAGAGGAAAAATCAAAATCGCCCAAGACAAATCAACCGCGCTATAAATAACAAAAACAAAAACAACAATACTGTTCAAAAGAAGCGTAAGCAGCGATGTCATGGTAGCGGCAAGCACAATCAAATGCCGAGGAAAGTAAATTTTGGTAATCAGAGCCGCTTTATTGATAAAGGAGTGCATAGTAATCGTCGTCGCCTCCACAAAAAAATTCCAAAAAACCACGCCCACCAAAAGGTGCAGAGCGTAATTATCTATTTCAAACCGCATAAAAAAAGAAAAAACCACATACAGAATACCAAAAAGCATCAGCGGCTTAATCAGCGTCCACAAATAACCCAAGATCGAATTATTATAGCGCAGTTTAAAATCACTAATCGCAATCTCCCAAAAAATTCTCAGACTTTGTTTAAAGGATTTATTCATTTATTTTTTTCAGCATCTTTAAGAAAAATCTGCACAGTTTCTTTTGTGTAAGGATGCACAAGCATGGTTTGCACAAACTGAGGTGCAACAGTCACAATATGCGCTCCGGCCAAAATCCAATCGGTAATATTAATAGCCTCTCTGGTAGAAGCCGCAATAATCTTGGATTCAAGCTCATACTCATCGATCAAAGCCCTAAGCTTCGAAACCTCTTCAATGCTATCATAGCCCATATCATTGATCCGCCCACAAAAAAGCGAAACATAACTGGACCCCGCAAGTGCCGCCAAAAATCCCTGTTGAGGACTCATAATGGCCGTACAATTCACCCTAATATCATGCTCAGTCTCAAGCGCTCTTATAACCTCCAAATTCTCAAGCTCACCATTAGGCCCATGCACAGGCACTTTAATCACAATATTCTCAGCCCAAGTTTTAATATCCTTAGCCTCAGCAATCATCGCCGCTTTGTCACCATTTTGAGTAAGCTCAACACTAAGCTCATAAGGACTAATCAACTCGGCAATCTCAATCATCGCAGCCTTAATAGCATCAGCGCCACCGGTCACTCCATCTTTAATCAATATTGAAGGATTAGTTGTAACCCCATGGCAAAGCCCCATTCTATGATATTTTTTTATCTCCTCAATGTTACCGGTATCGATAAAAATAGGGAGTTTAATAGCTTTAGTCATATTTTTTTTATTAACATCAATAAACCACAGTTCATCTTAAGCAATGTTTGAGCAGTTATCAATCATTTCGATAACATTCAACATATTATTTGAATAACGAAAATCAAAATACCATCAACGCCTTACCAATCCTTAAATTACAAACCATTTCTTTGACAAAGAAACAATAAATGCTATATTTATATCCACTCTTAAGTAAAAGAATAAATTTATGGAGAGAAAAAGCCCCAAAATCAACTACAGCTATCAAAAGAAAACCGAGCCTAATGACAGAAAAAGAAAAAATACCAATGACAATAGTTATAAGCTTGTTATTCCTAAAACATCTAAAAAAGAAGTTCCTTCTGAAAGGGAAATAACTACAACCGAAGCAGAAAATAATTCTGGTTACATTTCGGAACTAATCACCTCTTTTACCGAATATATGAGGCAGATTCTAGCAAATGAAGGAAATAAAGAACATACAAGAGTTATCGGTTTTACAAGACAACAACTAATGCTCGTATTAGGTTCAATTTTAGTTGGAGTAGTTGAAATAGGAGGATGTTTACCCAAATGGGATGTTATCGGCAGACCTTGCGACACAACATTTCACAGTTGCTCAGCACCGGGCAAAATACATCAAAGAATGTCAGCCTGCCTACCCGCCTCCGACATCAAAAATAACAGCAATAAAACAGGTGAAAAAGTCGATGGCAGATGTGCTGAGTTTCCCCATCCCTTATGCAACACAAAAAACGACGACTGCAAAACCATTAAAGAAGATAGCACCTGTATCAAATTTGCCATAAGACAAGGAAAAGAAACAATTTTTACTATAATCACTAAAAACGGAACCGGCTCAACTCCCCCTTCAACCAAAGAAACAGACGGTTATTGTCTCACAGAATCTGAAGCCTATGGACAAGTACACCTATGTACATATCCCGAAGATCCAAATACAGACGAAAACGCCGCAGCTCGTCCATGCCCAAAAACACAGCCATATTGCATAATGAACGTTTGCCAAAAAAATAATCCCAATCCGAGAGAATTTGCTTCACCACGAGAAATAATGGCTGATGAAGATTTATTTAAAGATGAAAACACAATCAATCCTGAAGAAAAAACAACCGATGAAGAATACAACAACGAAGGTAAAACAGCTGAATACACAGACGGAGGAGAATACACCGACAGCGACGAACAAACCGAAAGAGAACCATTAAGACCGGAGTTCATTCAACCAATCGATGGCATACCTGAACCTATAAAAGAAGAAGCCACAGCTACCCCCGAACCACCAAAAGAAGAACAAGCAAAAGACGCCGGTCCGGAAATAACACCGGAAGAACAAAAAACAGAACCACGCCTTGAACCCCAAAAAGAACCAATCCCCGAGGAAGTGCACCCGGAAGCAGGTCCGGAGCCACAACCCGAACCACAACCCGAACCACAACCCGAACCACAACCCGAGCCACAACCCGAACCACAACCCGAACCACAACCCGAACCACAACCCGAACCACAACCCGAACCACAACCCGAACCACAGCCCGAGCCACAACCCGAGCCACAATGTCTTCAAGGTCAAACTCGTGCTTGTTACAATGGCCCAACAACAACACGCAAAGTTGGTGAATGCAAGGATGGCATACAACAATGTCAACAAGGCAAGTGGACCACTTCCTGCACAGGCGAAGTTACTCCAACAAAAGAAACTTGTGACAACAAAGACAATAACTGCGATGGAAAAATTGATGACAACAATCCAGGAGGTGGCGCTAGCTGCAACACCGGAGAAAAAGGCGAATGTGCAACAGGAACTCAAACATGCGACCAAGGAACAATAAAGTGTGTTAGAAATAATCCACCTAAAACTGAAACCTGCAACAACAAAGATGATAATTGCGATGGCCTTATTGACGAAAATAATCCGGGCGGAAATCAAAGCTGCACAGGAACAAATGGCGCTTCAGGTAAAACAGAATGTAGTAATGGCACTTACACATGCATAATAGATTCCCCAATTTGTGACCCTGTTCAATATCCCAAAACCGATCTAACCAAGGCAGACATGCGCATGGAATCAGTAACTACAAGCACAATCTATGGTTGCCTTAAGCATCATTCCCCTGAATGCAAAATATCAGCATATGATTCATCCTCAAAGTCACAAAAAATAGTATTCGGTATTCCACAAATAGCCTGCAATATTGGCAATCAGCCATTAGTTGCAGAAATATTTACTAAGGATCAAACACCGGCAGGAACATGGAGAGTATTTATTGATAAAAATAACGGTAACATCGATCGAAATTCAATAAGTTTAACAATAGGCAATGCTTATCCTATAACAGGCCAACAAAAACCCGGCATCGATTTATTGTCACTCACCACAATTATTCCAACACCTCGAAACGACATATCTTGTACTACAATCCCGGTAATTTGCCCGACTCATCATATTTCATTTGTATATCCACCTTGTACCAACAAAACAGGTTGCTATTCTAAATTCACAATCAAACTAACTAAACCCTAAATCTCAAAAACCACCTCCCCCAAAAACCAATAAAAAATGAAAATCGGCATAAATCTCACATCACTCTTCCCCAAGCAAATCGGTGGAATGGAAAATTATGTCAGAAAAATCATTGATTATTTTCCGCTTATTGATAATGGCAAGCATAATTACGTCCTCTATATTAACGAAACCGCATTTCACACTTTTTTCAAGTCACCCAGAATTAAAAAAATCAAAACACCAATCAATCCCCCCGAAGATTTTTTCACGAATTCCATCAAACAAGAAAAAATCGATTTCTGGTTTTGCCCCCTGATTCCACTAACCCCAAGTAACCCCGGTCTCCCCTCAGCAATCACAATTCCCGACATTCAGCACGAATATTATCCCAAGTTTTTTGAGGAGGAAACCCTTCAAGCTCTAAAAAAAATCTTCCCACAATCAATAGCCTCCGCCGATTTAGTACTCACAATCTCAAAATTCAGCAAACACTCAATCGAAAAAAAATACAATTGCCCTCCAAACAAAATAAAAGTCACTTATCTGGGCACCGACAATATCTTCAATAATCCCACAAACAAACAACAATCCGCACTCATCAAAAAAAAGTACAAGCTCCCAAACAAGTACATTTTTTACCCCGCAAACACCTGGCCCCACAAAAACCACATCACCCTAATTAAAGCCTTTAGCAAATACACAGAAAAATTCGACAACAAAGTTTGCCTCATCCTCACCGGCGCCCCAAAACAATCCCAACAAAAAATCAACGACTTAATCAAAGAACTAAATCTCACGCGCAACATCAAACACCTCGGCTTCATCAACAAAACCGACCTGCCACATATTTACGCCCAAGCCAAATGCCTAATCTTCCCCTCCCTCTTCGAAGGCTTCGGCATCCCGCTTGTAGAAGCAATGAAAACAAATTGCCCAATCATCTGCGCCAAAAACACCTCCATCCCCGAGATTGCCAAAGACGCAGCGCTTTATTTTGATCCTAAAGACCCAAACGACATTTGCGATAAGCTACGCAAACTCCTCACCAATAAATCCCTTCAAAATAAACTCGTTCAAAAAGGCCAAAAATATGCCGATAATTTCTCCTACAAAAATTGCGCCCAAGAAACTCTAAATCTCATCCAAGAAACAAACAAGAAATATTGCCTTATTCATAGCAAAAAACCCAAGATCACCATAATCACCCCCTCATATAATCAGGGGCAATTTATTGAAGAAACCATTAAAAGTATTGTAAATCAAAATTACCCGAATCTCGAATATTTAATTATTGATGGAGGATCAACCGACGGCACCCAAGAAATTATCAAAAAATATGCAAAACAGCATCCATTCATCAAATGGATCTCAGAAATCGACGAAGGCCAAGCTGATGCCATTAATAAAGGGCTTAAAATGGCAACCGGACAAATAATTGGCTGGGTCAATTCCGATGATATTTATTATCCAAACACCCTCAAAAAAGTCGCCGAGGAATTTATCATCAATCCCAAAATCGACTTCATTTACGGCAAAGGCATGCACATCGATAAACAAGGTCATCCAATCTCCAAGTACCCCACAATCCCCGAGTTTGATTATCAGAAATTCGGCAACAATTGCTTCATCTGCCAACCAACCACTTTTTGGCGCAAAGAGATAATGAACAAAAAATCCCCGGGGATTTTCACAAAAACCACCGGCACAAAAAACCGCACCATCCCCTGCTTGCTCGACGAATCCCTCTACTCCTGCCTGGATTACGAATACTGGATACGTCTCACAAAAAATCGCAAAGTTAAATTCATCAATGAAATCCTAGCCGGATCACGCATGTACAAAGACAACAAAAGCCTCAAAGAGCGCGAAATCATGTACCGCGAAATGATTGCGATTCAGAAAAAACATTTCAATTTTACCCCCTACGCCACTTTTTTATGGCAAAAAGATTTCAAAAACAACAAAACAGACCAGTTTTTCCTCAACCAACCCATTACCAATCACATTAAACGGCTAGCCTACATCAATTTTATCTACAACAATCTTCGCTCTCCTCAAAAATTACTCCGGGAATTCAAAAATCCGAGTTTTAAAAAAACCAACAAAATAGCTCAATTAAATATTTCTACCAATCTCAAAAAATTATCATCAAATACACCTAAAATCTCCATCATCACCCCCTCGTTTAATCAAGAAAAATTCATCAAGCAAACCATCGAAAGCGTTATTTCTCAAAATTATCCCAATCTGGAATATATTATTATTGATGGAGGATCAACCGACGGCAGCCAAGAAATTATCAAGAAATATGCAAAACAACATCCATGCATAAAATGGATTTCAGAAAAAGACAACGGCCAATCCGCAGCCATAAACAAAGGTTTCAAAATGAGCACCGGAGAAATCGTGGCTTGGTTAAACTCAGATGATACATACGCCCCAAACGCCATCCAAAACGCCGTAGATTTTTTAAACAAAAACACGGACACAATGCTAATGTACGCAGACGCCCACATTATTGATGAAGCAGGAAATTTCATCCAAAAATTCCCCGCCACAGAAGAATTCGATTACTTCAGGCTAATAAACACCTGGGACTTCATCATGCAACCCACAACATTCTGGCGCCGCGAATTATTTGAGCACATAGGATACTTAAACGAAAACCTGCATTTCGTAATGGACTGGGATTTCTGGATCCGAGCAGCCCAAAAATTCAAACTGAAATACAACAAAACACACAACGCCAACAACCGAGAATACAGCAGCACAAAAACCCTCTCCGGTGGCAAAAAACGCCTAACGGAAATAAGAAAACTAATCCGCAAATACAGCTCACAAAAATACCCCCCAAGCTACAGAATTTACACAGCCGATACTTGGGCGCAACTAATAAGCAGCAGATATCCACGAATCGGCAAATGGTTCAGAGATAAAATCGCTGATAAATATATTAGGAGGCAGGTGGGAAAATAAATATTTAACTCACTCCCTAACCTACGGTAGACTTAATTATAGAATCTTCACCTTTCAAAAGTTGGAGCAGGATTGCATCCTGCTCCTCCCCTTATCCCCCCATCAACCCCGCCAAGCAGTCGACT
>JAHJTR010000191.1 GCA_018829865.1 Patescibacteria group bacterium
GTTTTATGCGAGCTTTTGTTGGGATATTGGACTTGGACATCTGCTTGACATCCATAAGCGATAAAAGATATATTAGTTTGGCAAAATTTAATTTTTTTAGAGATAAGTCATGTTAAGTAAAAGAAATAATCGAAAACTAAATAAAAGGCATGGATTCCGTAAGAGGATGTCGACTCCGGGTGGTGTTAATGTTATTAATGCCAGAAGAAATAAAGGGAGAAAAAAATTGACGGTTAATGCTTAGTTTAAGTGATTTCGTCTTAATGTTAAAAAAAATATATCGTTTTAGCGGTAGTAAATCGCTTCAAAAGGTTAAGGATAAGGGAACTTTGATAAAAGGGAACTTAATGATGATTAAATTCATAGTTGATGAAGTGGATGATGTGAAGTTTGCGGTGGTTGTAAGTAAAAAAATATCTAAAAAAGCTGTTACGAGAAATAAGATTTCCAGAAGGATATATGAGTCGGTAAGATTGTATTTAAAAAATAGTTCAATTGATGCGCTAAATGCTGTAATCTTTGTAAGTAAAAAAATACTTGATTCTACGTATTTGGAAATTGAGAAAGAGGTGCATAATTTAATAAAAATAACTCAAAAAACATGAAGAAAAATTTTATAATATGGGTGGTGATTGCTGCCGTTGTTCTTTATCTGTTTTCGGCTAAAAATGCGAGTGAAGATGTGATGAGTAGTGAGAATTTGGCTTTGGTTACGACTGAGACTGAGGTTCGTCAGGGGAAAGGTGTTGTATTGAAGATTCAGAATAACACTCCGGGTGATTTTAAGTTTTTGAGTGAATGTCCAAATGAGCCTTTTAAAGTGTTTAGATATGTTGATGGTGAGTGGCTTCCGATGACAGCTACAAGTGATACTCTTGAGTGCAGTGATGTAAAAGAGATAGTACTTAAATCCGGAGAAAATATGAATATTGATTATAGCCCCTGGAAGATGGCTCTTTTTTCTGAAATAGGGCGTTATCAATTGAAGGTGGAGGCTATTGATTCTGATGCCAATAAAAAGGAATATACGTCCAATGAATTCAGTATAGTTAAGCCATCCTTTATTGTGAATATGTGGCGAGAAGGTCTTTATCGGCCTTTTTATAATCTGTTGATTGCGCTCAGTCTGTATTTGCCGTTTAAAAGTTTGGGGTTAGCTATCATAATTCTTACGATTATCATTAGGTCAATTCTCTTGGTTCCTTCTCAAAAAGCGATGAAGGCTCAGCGGAGAATGCAGGATATTCAGCCGAAGTTGACTCATATTAAAGAGAAGTATAAAGGAGATCAACAACGAATAGCTCAGGAGACAATGAAGATTTGGCGAGAGAATAAAGTTAATCCTCTTGGTACGTGCTTGCCGATTTTGGTGCAGTTTCCGATAATGATTGCTTTGTTTTATGTTGTTCGTGAGGGGCTTGATCCCAATAATATTCACTTTTTATATGAGCCGCTTAAAGGGGCTGATATTACCACTATTAATTCGTTTTTTTTGGGGTTTTTGGAGTTAACTAAGCCTAATGCTTATGTATTACCGTTTGTTGTTGGTGGTCTGCAATTTGCTCAAATGAAATTGGCTATGGCTAAGAAAAAGGGTGATAAGCCGAAGGAAAAGAAAAAAGGGGGTGAACCTGATATGGCAGCTATTAACAGCTCGATGATGTATATAATGCCGGCTATGCTTGCTGTGTTTACAGCGACTTTGCCTGCCGGTGTGGGGCTTTATTGGGGAGTATCAACACTTTTTGGAATTGTGCAGCAGGTGTTTGTTAATAAGGGGGCGGCGCCAGCTAACTCCTCAAAAAATAATACATCTGAGAATAATGATGATGTGAAGGTGCGTTTGCTTAATTAAACTTGAATTTCTACATATTTTTTAATTTTTTTTAAAATGGAACTTGAAATCCGGCAATTGCTTAAGGGATTTTTTGACTCGATGGGGATTGATTTGGGGAAAACCGAGATTGAGCAGAGAGATGATGGAGATTATTATGTGAATATTACTTCGGCTGATTCGGCTATGCTGATCGGGTATCATGGGGATAATTTGCCTTCGTTTCAGCATTTGCTCAGGCTTGCGATGAAAAGGAAAAATGATGGGGAAATGATTCAGTTGGTTTTTGATGTGGATGGATATAGGAAACGGCAAGAGGATGGGGTGATTACGATGGCTGAGCGGAAGGTTGATGCAGCCAGGATGACTAGTGAGGTGCAGATTTTGCCGCCGATGTCGCCTTATTTTAGGAGGGTTGTGCATTTGTATTTGCGGAAACCTGAATTTGCAGATATAAATGCCGAAAGTACCGGCATGGGTGAGACTAGGCGAGTCGTGATTAATCCTAACTCTGTTTAAAATGAAAAAATTGATATTGAAGCTCCTCTTTGGGGGCTTACTTTTGGGGCTAACAGTAATTGCGAGTTCGAGTTTTGCCGGATTTACCGGGGCTGAGAAAATTAATTTTACCGATTTAGCCGAGGGCGATGATTATTATAAGGAAGTGCGGTATTTGGCTGATCTTGGCATAATTCAGGGGTATCCTGATGGGAGTTTTAGGGCGGATGAACCTGTTAATAGAGCTGAGGTTTTGAAAATTGTGTTCTTGGCGCTTAAGCCGGAATATTTTGATATGAGTTCGGGTACACCTGAGGAGATGGCTGCCGGGACGGCTCAGGTTACTTTGATTTCATCGGGGGCTGCGACTGGAAATGGTGTGATTGATTTCCCTGATGTGCCTAAAGAAGAGTGGTTTTTTGCTTATGTGAAACAGGCGCGGATTGATGGGATGGTGGTTGGCTGCGAGGATGGCAACTATTATCCTGCCAGAACCGTTAACTTGGCGGAGCTTTTAAAAATTATGTTTAGAAATGATAATCGGAATATTGAGACTTATGTTAGAGAGGGGCCGTATAATGA
>JAHJTR010000192.1 GCA_018829865.1 Patescibacteria group bacterium
GTTGGAACGCAGGCAAGTTTGCTTTCCAATCTTTTATCCACCCCATCAGCCAGGCCTCCACCAAACCCAGCCGCTAAAACGCAAACAAGCTTGATTACCAATACTTTGGCAGCCCGGCAGCCCAACCTCCACCAAACCCCGCCTCTAAAATGCCAAACAAGCTTGCTTCCCAATGCATTAGCACCCCAAAACAGCCTAATCTCCCACAAAGCCAAGTCGATGAAACGCAGGCAAATTAGACTCCCCAAACTTTACCCCCCCCAAGCAGCCCACCCTCCCATAACTCCCCGGAAATCCCCGGGGAAAATTGCGAATAGAATCATTCCCTAGACCTTCATATTGCTTCGGTATTGACGGATTGGCAATATTATGTATAATACTATCCCTCAATATATTCACACTTAAAACCATACCATGATGAGTAATGAAGAATATCCACAGATAGAGGTTTGTCAACAGGCCCCCTCAACCAGTATGATCACAGATCACCAAGCTGCTAATATGATTAAAGGCAACGAAGCGAATTCTCCCGATGAAGAAATTGATTCAAAAGGAATTGAAACGCAACTCGCACGCTATAAGAAGAAAATAGAAAATGATTTAAAAGCCAACAAACTCCCTCAAATATTTATTGAAGAGCTTAAAATTGCACCTCTTGATTCGCCTGAGTCATTAGCTTTTGATAGAGAAATGAACTCCTTAATGAGGGAGGCTTATGCTTATTATCGTCAACAAAGCGAATTAAACGGCATCAAACCAAATAAGCTTTTAAATTTCGACTTCGATAAACAGCCCATCCGATTTGCAATTTCCAAAAGCAAAACCCCAAACGCCTATTATTTCAATAAAGTTACACCTGCATTGGTTATAGTCACTGAAGGCCTATTTGAGCATATCCTGGAAAAACCTGATGATTTGGTGTTCATTTTAGGGCATGAGTTAACTCACGCAGAAATTCGCTCAAATTATGGTGAAAATCTAAAACCTACAAAAGAAGAAGAAGAGACCGGGAATATGTTACCTCTTGAGCTGCTACACTCACATCCCAATTACAATCCCGAAAGAGCTCTCATAATATCAAAAAAATTTGCAGAATATAGCAATAATAGGCGATTTGGCAGAAGCCCATTTTTTGAAGCTTTTGATGAACATGTGATTACAGAAAATAGGATTTCATTGATGGAGGACTATCTGGCAGTTCTTCTTCAAACAAAAGGTGCAAATACGACAGGTGATTCGCCGGATTTCACAGAAGATAATCCGATTATTGCCAATGTTAAAAATGCAAAATTCGAAGGATTTTGCGACAGATTTCTTGATGATTACGGATATCATCAACTGAAAACAGTTAAGGATAAGGCTTCAGCACTATTAAACGCTTTTGAAAATTTCGAAGAATTGGCTGATTCAAATTTTACGCGCTGGCTTGAACATTTAAGAGCTCTTGATTTTAGCTCTAACCCTGAATTCCTAAATGAATTCACTGATACTTTAATAGAAAAGATAAGTCAGCTTGCCGTGAATTCAAATACAATTACCCTTGCATATAGTACTTTACAAGAACATGCAAAAAGGATTAATAAACCGCCTGCTCCGGGGAGGCTGAGTGAGTTATATGAGAATTTTGAAATGTTCAGAGCAGCAGTAATCGATGAAGACAATGAAGAAATTGCAGTCTATGCCGAAGAAATCGCTTATTGGCTCGATTATGAAATATCCGGTGAAAAAAAATATCTAATGAAGCTGGCAAGTCTTATCCCATGGCCCCAATTCGAATTACCGAATTCATCAAATATTGAGAGTTATCTCGACGAGAATAACGAGAATAACAGTTACCCCGAGTTGAAGTTGCCATGGGCCTGTCTTTACGATATTGCGGCAACAGACGAAAACATCATGAGGGCTGCAATTTCAATGGGGTTAATTCAAGACCATAACATCCTCTCGCTTTTAGAAAAATATCCTGATCTCAGTTGTCTGATTATTGATCATTTCAATTGGTCTCATTTAAGCTACGAAGGTTGCACACCCGTAAATGAGTCAGCACTAATATTTTGTGAAATTGAATCCGGAGATATTGATTTTGCTAACCTTTCAGTCAACGACGAAGGCGTTATTGAGAGTTACTCCATCCCTGAACAGGAAGACGACATTTATTTTGCCATTTTAACAAAATATTTAGAAATATTTTCAAATATTATAGCCAATTTAATGGCGCAACAAAATATTGACCACGCACTTATACAAAGAGTAATAAGTATTTATTCGTTAATTGTA
>JAHJTR010000193.1 GCA_018829865.1 Patescibacteria group bacterium
AAATTGGTGATTTGCGGGGATTTTAATACTGCGCATAAGGAAATTGATTTGGCTAGGCCGAAGCAAAATGAGAGTGTTTCGGGGTTTTTGCCGGTTGAGAGAGCGTGGATGGATAAATTTGTTAAACATGGGTACATTGATACTTTTAGGAATTTTTGTGATGAACCTGGTCATTATAGTTGGTGGGATATGAAGACGCGGGCGCGGGATAGAAATGTGGGGTGGCGGATTGATTACTTTTTTGTGAGCAAAAATATGGTTTCGAAGTTGAAAGGGGCTGCGATTATGACTGATGTTATGGGGTCGGATCATTGTCCGGTGGTTGTTACGGTTTGATTGGATGGGGGAGCCCGATGCAATTGCGCTCCAACAAAAGGACCATGGCTGTAGCCATGCTCCAACAAAGATGGCTGTAGTCATGCTCCAACAAAGGTCATTGTCCGGTGGTTGTTACGGTTTGATGGATGGGGGAGCCCGATGCAATCGCGCTCCAATAAATACAAGAATGTTATGTTTCAAATAGTGTTTTTTTTAGTAAATGCTTATTTTTGCATGATTTTATCAACTTTTTTCTCCAGTTTATCAAGTCCTAAATTGCCGGTTCCTCCTTGATGTGTTGATTCTTTGAGCATTGCTATGATTTCTTCTTTGTTGATTTCCAGTTTGTCCAGATTTGCGCCAACCTCCCTGTATGCATCTCTGAAGCATAGGCCTTTCTTTACCATTTCGAAGGCTTTGTGGGCTGCGAAGAGATGGGGGCTCATGGCGTTTAATAGGGATTCTTCGTTTGGTTTGATTTTCTTGATGATGATAGACATTACTTCGAGTGACATTTCTGTGTATCTTAAGCCTAAAAATAGAGGGCGTTTGATTTCTTGGCCGTCTCGGTGATAGCCTGATGTTTTGTTGAGGATGTTGTTTGTCATTTCGTTACGACAATTTACGACAGTTGCTGCTCTGGCTCTGATTAGCTCGGCTACATCGAGGTTTTTCTTTTGTGGCATTATTGAGGAACCTGTTGAGATGCTTTCGTCGAAATGAAAGAAATTGAATTCTTGAGTTGTGAAGAAGAGGAGATCGCAGGCCAGTTTGTTTAATGTAAGCATAATTTGTACACATCCTTCTAAAACCATGCCCTCAATTTTGCCTCGGGAGTTTTGACAATAAATTACGTTGTTTTGAGTCCTCTTAAATCCCAATTCTTTTGATAGCCAATCTCGATCGAAAGGGAAAGGTGAGCCGTAACCGGCACCTGAACCTAGGGGATTTTGATCTACTAAAATGTCGTTTACTGATTTTAGTATTGCGATGTCGTCGAGTAAGCTTTCGGCAAATGCGGTAAGCCAGCAGCCAACGGTGGTCGGCATAGCGCGCTGCATATGGGTGTAACCGGGCATTGGTATCATTTCGTACTTTTTTGCGCTTTGAATTATTTGTTTTGTTAGCTTTGCTGCGTTTTTCATTAATTCCTTGATGCGATTTTTCATAAATAGTCGCATCATTACTAATACTTGGTCGTTTCTGGATCGTCCGGTATGGATTTTTTTGCCAACTTCGCCGTATTTTTCCACTAAATAATCTTCGATTTTGGTGTGGCAGTCTTCATCCTCTAATTTTAGAATAAATTTATCTTTTTTATACAATTCTAAAATTTCGTCCAATCCTTTTTCTAAAGTTTTAAGTTCTTTGGCATCGATAATATTATGTTTTTTGAGGAGTCTGGCGTAGCAGCGTGATCCCCAAACATCATCCGGGATCATTTGTTGGTCGTATATTATGTCTTCGCCGGCATTGAATTTTTCAACCAATGGATCCAAGACTACTGCTTTGTTTTTGTACCAAAGTTTTCTTTTGATGGGTTTTGCTTTTTTAGGAGTAGACATATTTTTTTAAATTTTAAGAGTTTTTTTGCCATTAATGCCGGCAATTTTTGCCAGTTTTTCTATGTCATAGAGTCTGCAGGCGCTGGCGAGGAATGAAATCTCCTCATATAAATCACCATTATCTTCAGGGACGAAAATATCGGAGATGTTATCTGTGCCGATGCTTACATTAATACCTGCATCAAGCATTTCATCCACTTGTGCCAGACAATTGTGAAGTGGCGCGACTTTGTCTTTTAATTGCTTCATGCTGATTGCCGCTTTTGGGCAAACACTGCAATTTGTGTCTGTATCTGCGAATTTTTTGTAAATCATGTTGCGATAATCGGTTGGTTGGCAGGCTACTGAAATTGCGTGGACTATGGTTACACGGCCTTGCATTCCATGTTCTTCGATTTTATCTAAAAACCATTCGCTGTCTTTTTCGTCGGGATTGTTTTCTTGATCTATATGAGCGTCAATGTCTTTTCCTAAATTTTTGGCGACATTAAATAAAAAATCTGCGTGTTTTTTGTCTCCGTTAGTCATTTTGCGATCACGAGATGGTAATCCTCCTACAACATCACAAATATCA
>JAHJTR010000194.1 GCA_018829865.1 Patescibacteria group bacterium
TCAAAAATCCGCACAAAACTTGTACAAATTTATTCCCTAGCTGAAGCAAAAAAAATCCTCAATTCAGAAATTATTTAATGTAAGCGATTAAAAAGGCTAATGTCACAATAAATAATCGCATTTTTTAAAGTATTTATAGCCATTTTCATCCACACATTAACCGGATCATTTCTAAAATATACATCCCTCACCCTCCCAATTTGAAAAAAACGCAAAAAAATGTTATAATAATACGATTTTAACAATATTTTTATGGCTCAACTCGACAAACTTTTCAACACAGCCGCGCAATACAACGCCTCAGATCTCTACCTTCCGGTTGGCTCAAAACCGATATTGCGAATCAATGGAGATTTAATACCAATCGAAAGTCACCCTGAATTAGACAAAGTAACTCTAGAAAAATACATTTTAGAAATAATGCCCCCGAATTTAAAAGAGAAATTCCAAAAAACCTCGGATGCCGACTTTTCATACGAAGCACCCGGCGTCGCCCGTTTCAGAGTAAATGTATTTGTACAGAGAAAGGGACTAAGTGCCGTTTTCCGCTTGATACCGCACCATATCTCAGCCATCGATGATCTTGGCTTACCACAGCAATTAAAAAAGATTTCAGAGTTCAAAAATGGAATCGTGCTAGTTACAGGACCTACCGGTTCAGGTAAATCAACAACTCTAGCCGCCATCGTAAATGAGATTAACAAAAATTTAAATCGCCACATTATCACAATCGAAGATCCTATCGAATTCGTCTACGAAAATATGAAATCGGTAATTCAGCAACGCGAAGTCGGCAATAATACAATGAGTTTCGAATCTGCCCTTAGAGCAGCCCTTCGCGAAAGTTGTGATGTTATTTTGGTAGGAGAGATGCGCGACCTCGAAACAATAAAACTAGCTATAACCGCAGCAGAAACAGGTCATCTGGTACTTGCAACTTTGCATACAAGCGGAGCCGCCAAATCTATCGATCGTATTATTGATGTCTTCCCCGGAGATCAACAAAATCAAATAAGAGCCCAAATTTCAGAAGCAATCAGAGCAGTAGTCTGGCAATCACTACTAAAAACAACCGACAACAAAAGCCGAGTCGCCGCCCTAGAAATCATGTTCGGCAACACCGCCGTAGCAAATCTAATCAGAAAAGGCTCAACCCATCAATTAAACTCAGTAATAGAAACCCACGCCGCCGAAGGCATGCAAACAATGAGAAAAGCGCTAGAAGATCTAGTAAATCAAGGCAAAGTAACACAGGAAGAAGCACTGCAGTATCTGCCTAAGAAGGAAGAGGGAGAGGATAGTTAATAAGAAAAGTGAATTATCCAAGCATGCGAAATAATCGCTTTTTAAAGGAAAACACATCACTACGATTGCTAAGCAGTATCTAGCAAACCAGACAGAAATATCAAGAATTTGTTATAAAATTAAAAAAAAGCCCCCGTCAGCGCTACCAAAAAATGGAAGCAAAAAAACCCAAAAACAGCAAGCAAACAAACTTAAACTCTTCGCCTGACGAAGCAAACTAAGCCATTACTACCAAAAACTAGGGGCCCCCATAAAATGCGAGCGGAAGCCTTCAGAACGCTGTGAGCGAAGCGAACAGGATTCTGAAGAGTTGAGCAGTATTTCATGGGGTAAGGAGGAAGTCGCGAAACCTGAAAAAACCATCGTCAGATGGTTTTGAAAGGTGAAGCGCACTTCCGACGTGGTGGAGCTAGAGGGACTTGAACCCTCGACCTCTTGCATGCCATGCAAGCGCTCTAGCCAACTGAGCTATAGCCCCAAAATCAGCAGAATTGTAAGCTAAAAAAGAATTTAGTTCAAGTTTAGAAAAACTTCACAAATCCCCAATAATTATCATCCATTTATGGCCATAAACAGCAATTTTTTTAAATTCACCAAAAATCCCGAACAAACAGCAACAAGCTCCAACCTGTTGATAAATAAGCCAAAAAATGGTAAAATACATAGATAAAATTGATATTAAAAAATGAAAATCAATAGGACTATAAAACTCATCGTTTGCGCATTCTTATTCATCAATTTAACTGTTGGAACAGGAATAAGTTTTACCAATGCCGAAAGCACTCCCTCTCCACTTGAACAATTAAAAATAGATGCAGAAAAAGTAACACAGCAAAAAATTAAAATACTTGAAGCCGAAATCAAAAAACTAAAAATACCGGTAACAAAAAAAGAAGAGGAAATAAAAAATATTGAGAAACTAATCAAAGAAAGAGAAACTAAAAAATTATCAACGTCCACTCAAAAAACAGAATTGGATAAGCTCAAAAAAGAACTCGAAACCCTTAAAAAACCACTAACAGACAAAGAAAAGGAACTGGCAAACCTCAAATCACCCCAATCCTCTTTAGAAAGACAAAAAGCCGCAGAATCATTCAGACAAACAGCATTAGCAAATCTGGACAAAGAAAAAGCCGCGCTCGACTCCCAACTTAAAAACAAACAAATAACCGAAACCGAATATCAAAAACAACTGGCCGTAATCAATAACAAAAAATCTCAAATAAACCAAGAATTCAACTGGGAACAAGCCATAGAAAGAGATCGAGAAGTATTCAATGTAGGCATACTACTCAAAGCCGACAACCAAAAAACATATTTAGAAAAAGCAAAAGCCGCCAACGCACCCGTAATACTCACAATTATCAAAGAATTAACAACATTCGCGCTCAAATTAATCATTCCAATCGCCGTACTGGCAATCATCGCAGGCGGCTATCTAATGATGTTTGCAGGAGGCGAAGACAACAAACTGGGCAAAGGCAAAGACACAATCAAAGCCGCTGTAATAGGCATAATTATAGCATTCAGCTCATACTTAATCGTCCAACTAATAATCAGCGTTTTTTATCAAAACGCCTAAATCTAATCGAGAAAATGAATAAAAAAACTGCCAAATTTCTGAAAAAAATAATTATCTATATCACTTTTGCAATACTTCTTTTTATTCAAGCATCCCCCATTTTCGCCCAAGCCGATAAAATTGAACCTGAAGCGGGCATAGGTAAAAATTATTTTGTAGAAGGAGAAATTACCGACGCCAATTTTGTAAAAATCGACGAAATCAAGGCAGAACTCAAAAATCTAAATGAATTACTCAAAGGTGTTTGGATCGAAAAAAAAACCCAAGAAAAAGAATACAAAGAATGCGTAGAATGGCACGATGCCAAAGCAAAAGAAGCATTAGATTTCAAATCTCTCATCGCCGTTAAACCTAAAAAACCTGCAGTACCCGTTAAAAAAGCAGCAGCAAAACCCGCGAGCACAGCCGCAACAAACACCGCAACAACCTCAATAAATTACGACACCTCAATCTACTACACAGCCGAAAAATGTTTCTACACAGGCTACACCGACGATTTCCAATTCTACCAAAACATGTACAAAAAAGTCGGCTGTGATTTAAATAAAATCACTAACGAACTTACAGATGCAAAAATCGCCGCAATAGTCAAAAAACAAGAACTCGATACAACAGACAAAGACACAAAATACATCATCGATCAGTTAAAAGCAGAAATCAAAAAGAAAACAACTACTACCACTACCTCAACCGTAAAACCAACTTCAGACGACATAAAAAGACAAGAAAAATGTGAATACTATTATTTCGACTGGTATTTTGCATTAAAAAACGCAGAACTAACCCTCAAAGAAATCAAAGAAAAAAACCAAGAATTATCCAAATACCAAAACCCCGAATTATTCGCTTGCCAATACAAAACCGGTGCAGACGGCACAACAGTGGAAATCAACAACAAACTTTGCGTCGAATTCACTGAAAGACTGGGCAGCACACGCGTAATCGGCGCCAAATCCGGAATCGGCCTACTTAAAGCCTATCTGGCACTCATTTACAGATACGCCGCAATCCTAGTCGGAGTAGCCGCAGTATTAATGATAATAATCAGCGGAATCCAAATTGCGGTAGGAGGAGAAGAAGCCGTAACCAAAGCAAAAGAAAGACTGGTTAATGCAATCATCGGAATTGCCGTCCTCTTTTTATCAGGAGCAATCCTCTACATCATCAACCCGAATTTCTTCACATATTAAAAAATGAAAATGTTGGCAAAAACCAAAATCATCATCGCCTTAATCATAGCTGTAATTACAATAACTACTGCAACTCAATTTACCTACGCCCAAACAACTCCTCAAAAAATCACACAACAAGAAGCAACATTACAAAGAGATGCAGCAAAAAAAACAGCTTCAGACAATTATGACAAAGCGAAAAAAGAACTTGAAGATGTTAACAATAGCGGGATACTAGATAAATCACTATATGAAAATAGCAAAAAAAGACTTAAAGATGCATATAATGAAGAACTCAAAAAAATTGAAGCCTCATATCTACAATCATTAAAAGGCATCATAATAGTCCCCCCAAACCTTTACGATTACAAAAGCGAACTACTCCCCGGATCAAAGCAAGCCAATTTCCGCAGCTATTTCGTCGACACCCTGTTACCCAGAGTTATTAAATTATCAATAGCATTCACCGCAGTTCTCTCACTCGTTTTCCTCATCTACGGAGGCTACAGATTCATCTTTAATCTAGGCAATACCGAAGACGTCGAAAAAGCCACCAACGTAATCAAATACTCAATAATGGGACTGGGAATAGCCCTATTTGCCTATTTTATCATAGCGATTATCAACTCCCTAAGTTTCTAAAAATTGCATCAAAAAAGATCATGAAAATATTTAAACAAACAACCAGCATCATCCTAGCAGCAATAGTCATTTTATTAAGCTTAAGCACACCAATTTTTGCCCAAACATCAAGCACAGTCAAACAACAAGAAACCCAAAAATCCCTAGACGCGCTATTCTATGGAACAAACATAAAAAACGCCCCTGAACTAAATTCCATCCCCGATGAAATTGGAGGCGACATCTTAACGGACATCATCCCCGGCATTATCAAACTAGCCCTCCAACTGGGCGGAGTCGCCACATTTGCAGTCGCAACCTACGCAGGTATAATGATGATAGGATCTCGCGGCAACGAAGACGGCACCAAAAAAGCCAAAGACACATTAGTTTTCGCCATAATCGGCATAATAGTAATTTCAGCGGCCTATGCCGTTATAACAGGCATCACAAGCTTCAAATTCTAATGAAAATTCTAAAAACTCTCTTATCAATAATCATCCCCCTAAGCATTATTCTCGGTAGCGCAGGTATTGGAGCAAATGCCCAAATCAGCTTGCCCGAAAAGTATCGCCCCCAGCATGCTCCCATTTTAAAAGAGGCAGGCAAAGATTTCGACCAAAGCAGTATCACCTATATAGTTTTATTGATAATGAGCACATTATTTTACGCAGCAGGCGGTATCGCAATTTTCTTTGTTGTTCAGTCAGGAGTTAAATACGTCTTAGCAGCAGGAGACACAGGAAAAGTAGACGAAGCAAAAAAAGGTCTACTCTGGAGCATTCTCGGCTTCACAGCAATACTCTTCTCCTATACGATTATCTACAACGTCGTCAAATGGGTATTTAGATTACAAGAGACGTAAAAACAAGCATCAAAATAAAAACAATTTCAGCCAATAATAACCGTGTTGGAGCAGGATTTGGTCATGTTGGAGCAGAACTGTGTTGGAGCAGGATTTGGTCATGTTGGAGCAGGACTGTGTTAGAGCAGGACTGTGTTAGAGCAGGACTGTGTTAGAGCAGGACTGTGTTAGAGCAGGACTGTGTTGGAGCAGGACTGTGTTGGAGCAGGACTGTGTTGGAGCAGGACTGTGTTGGAGCAGGACTGTGTTGGAGCAGGACTGTGTTGGAGCAGGACTGTGTTGGAGCAGGACTGTGTTGGA
>JAHJTR010000195.1 GCA_018829865.1 Patescibacteria group bacterium
AGGGGTTCGAGTCCCTTATCGCCCACCACAAACGAACTAAAAGGTTTTTTAGAAGCCAAAAGGTGGGACGCGCGAAGCGCGTCCCACTGATTTCCCCCCATTTTTCCAAACGAATTCAGAATTTCTGGCGCGCAAGCGCGCACTGTTTTCTCGCCAAGAAGCAGGTGCGAGCCAAAGATTTCTTTGGCACAGACCTTTTTCGCAAAAAGGTCTGAATCAGAAGCAATTTTGTCCAATGATTGAGCGTCTTTTAGCCAGTTTTGGAAAGGTGCGAGCCAATCATTCTGCTTGTGTGAAAGAGAGGTCATTTCTTCTTCGAGCGATTTCTTTTCGGACAACAACTTTGCTTTTTGTAAACAGTAATCTGGCTGGTCAATTACTTGGTCTAAATATCCCGTAAGAAGTCGCTCTAACTTTTGTGAAATGACCAATAGTTTTGTTTCTTTCTCTTTCACACAAGCAGTCAAAGACGGGGCGGAGTTTTTGTGGTCTTGCAAAGCAAGACGATTCAATTCCTCCGCCCAGTCTTTGGGCAAAGAAACTTTTTTGATTAGGGATGATAACTGCTTGTCTACTTCTTCAAAACGAAGCGACATTTCTTTACACTTCATTACTTTCGATTTTTTCGTACAACGATAGTATACATATTCGTGAACATTGCCATTTTTCTGTCGCTTCGTTTTGTTTTCAGCAGTTATCATCATTCCACATGAAGCACAGGAAATGAGTCCGCAATATGGTTGAGGTTCATTTTGTGGTTTACGCTCGGGTTGTCCACGAAACTTCAACATTTCCTGTGCTTCATCAAAAAGTTTCTTTGAAATGATTGGCTCGTGCTTTCCTTCGTGAATTTCACCACCATACTTAAACAAGCCAATGTAAAAAGGATTAGAGAGGATAAAAGACGCTTTGGTTTTGGAGATTCTCTTTCCGGTTCGAGTGGTAACGCCGGATTTCGCCAAAAAGTTTGAAACATCTTCCAGTCGCATATTACCTTTAACATATTTCTCGAAAGCCAAGCGCACGATGCGAGATTTCTTCTTTTCCACCACGATTGTTTTTGTCCTGCTATCGTTCAAATATCCCACTGGCGCTTGGCTTGGAAATATTCCCATTCTCACTTTTTGGCGAAGTCCTCGTTTCGTATTTTCGGAAAGAGAATCCACATAATATTTGCTTTGCACAAATGCCATTGATAGTGAAAATTTCCCTTGCGGAGTATTTTCAAACCAATGCGAGGGAAATTTTAACATCGCAAGTTTTCCGATGTCGAGGAAATAAACAATCTGTCCGCCATCCACCGAATTGCGCGCCAAACGATCGGGATGCCATGAAACGATACCATTTGCTTCACCTCGTTCGATTCGTTTCAACATTTGCCCGAAAATAGGTCTGCCGGGAATTTTGGCAGATTGCTTTTCGATAAATTCCTCAATGACCTCCAAACTTTGCTCTCGGGCAAATGAGCGCAATTCGGTGAGTTGAGCGTCAATTGATAAAACTTGCTTGTCCTCGACATCGGTGCTCTTGCGAGCATACAAAAAGAATTTTTGTGACGACATATATTTACATGAAGCAGAAATGATTATGCTAGGCGGACAACTCCAACGTTAGTTAAAATTGTTCTAGCATAATCATTTCTGCTAACTAACTAATAATGATTTGTCCGCATAACTATCATAACACAAAAATCCTTTTTGTATTTGTCCAAAGCAAATGAATTTGTATCGCACGGGATTTCGAACCTGCTTCTTGGCGAAAAATTAGTGCGCGCCAGCGCGCCAAAAATTCTGAATTCGTTTGGAAAAATGGGGGGAAATCAGTGGGACGCGCTTCGCGCGTCCCACCTTTTGGCTTCTAAAAAACCTTTTAGTTCGTTTGTGGTGCGTTTATTGTACCAAGTTAGAACCTATTTTCAAAATAAATAGATGGACTCGGTTTTGCGAAAACAATTTTCTGGGAAAGGGTTTCGCAAAACCGAGACTAATGTTTTTGAAATTCGGCGGGACTTATGGATTTTGTCCGCGCGGAGGAAGGGTCTGGGAGGGAATCCGCGCGGGCTTATTTTTTTGGCGAGCTACCTAAAATTAAGAAAATTACAATATTTAAACTTTGGATATTGATTTTTTAGATAGATGATAGTAGTATATGACTAGGTCAAGACAGACAAAAGAATACGCTTATTTCGTGGAGCGATTGTGTAAAGCTCGCATGGAAGCTGGATTGACTCAAGTACAAGTTGTAATGAAACTTAAACGCCCTCAATCTCACATTTCAAATGTAGAATCAGGACAGCAAAGAGTTGATGTTGTCGAACTTCAAAATTTTGCGAGGATTTATAATAAAGATATTAACTATTTTATTAAATAAAAAAAATATAAAGGACACCACTTGCCGTCTTTTCTCCACCTTGCCACTTGCGGGGGGGGGGGTGATAGTAGTAAAATAGAAGCAGTTGTGGAAACTAAATCTGCAACAAAATTTTTATAAAAATATGGATTACAATAACGAACCGCCGAAAATAGTTTTTGAGGGTGAGGAGTTTCAACGACCTCAATCTTTTCAAACGCCAACGCCAAAAATTGTTCAGTTGGTTATCAAATATTCAGGCGGAACAGTAAAAGATGAAAGGCAGGCAAATTATGTTTTGATTGGGTTTGTCGTGGTGGCTATTGTTGTTTCGTTTTTTTTATTTTTTAGCGGAGGTAGTGATACTTCAAGAACTCTTCAAGAAAATTTTGAAAATAAACCGCAGTTTTTGCCATAATTATTATATGAAAAATAGACAAAAATTTCATAATATTTCTAGCGGTTTCACACTTATAGAACTTCTTGTTGTAGTTGCAATCATTGGAATTTTATCAAGTGTAGTATTAGCAAGTTTAAATACTGCACGGGCAAAAGCAAGAGATGCAAGAAAACAGGCTGACATGCGGTCTATTTCAACTGCTCTTCAGTTATTTTACGATTCTAATGGTCGTATGCCAAATAATTACAATCCTTGTTGTGGCGCGACCGAAGGCTCAACTTATTATAATCAGAGCATGCAAGAATTAGTAACTGGCGGATTTTTAGGAGCCATACCAAAAAGTCCGGGTGGTGGTTTATACTCGTATTATAATTATGGTGCTAATAATACTATAGGGGCTATAATGGTTACTTCACTTGAAACTGCTCCCGATACGACTACTGGCATTTCTCCTTCATGCAGACCGTGGGCACCAGCTCAAAATTGGTGTTCTCAAAGTAGCAGTAAGGAATATTGTATTTGTAATCCTTATTAAAATTTTCAAATAACTTTCCTCTAAAGAAAAACTTAAAATTTTATTTTTCGGACTATGTGTAGATAGTCAAAACAATGATTGAAAATTTTAATTTAAAGTGTATTGGCTTCATGGGAGCAATCCCCGCCGTTTTATAATATTTCCTAAAAACGGCGGGGATTTGTGCACGAACGGGTGGGTGGGTCAAGCACAATACAAATTTCGTATCTCGGCTTTGCCGAGATTTTAATATTATGTATTTTCTTTTTTAATGCTCGCCAAAAAAATAAGCCCGCGCGGATTCCCTCCCAGACCCTTCCTCCGCGCGGACAAAATCCAAAATTCCCGCCGAATTTCAAAAACATTAGTCTCGGTTTTGCGAAACCCTTTCCCAGAAAATTGTTTTCGCAAAACCGAGTCCATCTATTTATTTTGAAAATAGGTTCTAACTTGGTACAATAAACGCACCA
>JAHJTR010000196.1 GCA_018829865.1 Patescibacteria group bacterium
TCAGACAAATTCCCGACAGTATCAGACAAATTCCCGACAGTATCAGACAAATTCCCGACAGTATCAGACAAATTCCCGACAGTGTCAGACAAATTCCCGACAGCTTCCATTATTTTATTGTGTTCTGCGTTTTCTGTGTCCATATGTTCTTATTATACATTATCATTTTTTAGGGTTTCAATATATACCTGAATCGCGTCTTGCGCCATTGCCTTTGCCTCTTCAATATCCTTGCCATATGTAATGCATCCTGGAAGAGACGGCACTAACACAGTAAACCCTGCTTCTGGTTCTGGGCGAAGAACAATATTATAATGATGTGTATTCATATATTATTATTATACATTATCGCGGTTCATTTTACAAACTTTTTAATACCATAATCCTTGTTTGTTATTTCGATCAAATTCCCATTTTAATGGATTGATTTTTATATAATGCCGAATTCCATGCAATGCGCGTTCATCATGAATTATTCGATCATAAAAACGTGGTTGCCAATTAAATGGGATATTATGCATGGTGGCGTATTTTGTTACGCCGATTTTAAAACCACGTATTATTGATGCCAAATTTTGTGATTGCGGACCGAATTTGTTTGGTGTCCATATTCGTCCCCGTATTGGTAGAGACGCAAAATTTTGCGTCTCATTTATTGCGTTGGGCATTGATGTTTTGTGCGACATTTGAGACGCAAAATTTTGCGTCTCTACGGATTTGTTGATTATAATTATTCCATGTACATGATTTGACATAATAACAAATTCATCCAACACCACAAACGGAAAATGATTTGTAATATCCATCCAATATTGTTTCGCGATTTTCCCGATTTCGGACAATATCATTTTTTGATTAACAATTTTACCAAAATATTCAATACGGTCATTTGTGCAAATCGTTACAAAATAATATCCATCTGACGAATAATCAAATCCATGCAATCGCGCGGATTCAATACGGTATTTATCTTTAAATAATTCACCCCCCATTTATTCTTCTGTCGCAGGCACTTCTGTCGCGGGTTCTTGCGTCGCGGGCGCTTGAGTTGATGGTTGAAGATTATTAAAAGTGATATTGCCTGTTTCATTCACAGCGTTAACAATGCTTACAATATCCAAACGAACTTCCTCTATTACTACAGACTGCGCGCTTAAGGATTTTTTTATATCCACTATCTCATCAAAAATCTGCGTCTTAACAATAAATACAGTAAGGCTCACTATTACAACAACACACGCGATATTCAAATAATTTTTCATATTTTTCTTGCCCGCCTTGGGCGGGTCTGTTAATTACTTATTTTTCAGATTCTCTAATTTCAACCTTAACATTAGTTTGCCCATTTAAAAATGCGGCAATATTATTAATATCCGCGCGCAAAAGCTCAATGGCTGTTGTTTGATTTTTCAAAATCTGCTGTATATCTTTTGTCTGGGTAAGCAATTGAAGTTTTATGGCAAATATAATAAGAGCCATTAGCACAACAAGATAAATTACATTAAGATGCTTTTGCATATATTATTGATTAGCTGCTTCTTGCTGAGCCTGAATCTGCTGGTTCAAAAAGTTTGTAATATTAGTAATATCCGTGCGCATAGTTTGGATTAATTGAGCCTGGTTATTTACTTCCAGTTGAACAGATTTAAGATCGCTAAACACCTGTAAACGCACGATGTAGAACCCTAGGAACACCAAAGCAAGGATAAATACTATATTTATGTACTTTTGCATAGTTAATTATTTAATTATCTAAATTAGTTTACAATATGTTATTTTCATTATTCAAATTCATCATTATTTTTACGCCACAATTCCAACGATTCAACGCGAATTTTCAAATCATCAATCTGCTTCTGCACATCCAGAATCTTCGCGTCAAACACCCGGACAATTGATGTATCATCATAATGATAAAATAGGTTGATGAAGGTCATTACTTGGTCATTTGGCTGTGTTTCATATATTTTGCCAAGTGAAGAGCCATTATATGATTGTAAAGCAATACCGATTACTTGTCCAGAGCCAATAAGCTTTGCGGCTGCTCCTGGAATCTTTTTAGACATTGTCAAATAATCACCGCGATTGATTGCACCGTTTTCTAATGATACTTTGACTGGAACGCGTCCGGCGAGAGCTACTGGAACCTGTGTCTCATCTTTGTATTGTTCAGAAGCAAATCCACCCAATAGCACGCCCGGCTTTGGAGAGATAATTCCAAGTACTCTTGCATTTCCACTAGCTCTGGACACGAACGCGCCTTGGCCATTGCCCAGCATCACGATTTCACCAGCAACTAAGGTATTATCTTTAGTTGGATAGTTTTCAGCCAAGTCAAACTCTGACATCGCTGTTGCCATGGAATAAATAACTCCTTCTTCATTGTAGCCTTCGCAGTATTCATCTGTTCCAACGCA
>JAHJTR010000197.1 GCA_018829865.1 Patescibacteria group bacterium
ACGAGGAATTTTTTGCGGAGGCAGAGGAAATATGCTGCTCTTAAGGGGGTTTCTCAAAAAGAATATCGTGGTCGATGGCAGCAAAATGTTGAGTTGCTGAGAATGTGCGCTAGGGATCTGATTAAAAAAATGGATGAACCTAAGAGGAGACTGTTGATGGATGTGACTATTAAGCGAGCTAAGGCTCTTAAAGGGGGTAAGGATGAAACCGGGCAAATTAGGCGTTGGGTTGTTGAAAAGGTGCAGGTTTTGAGTCCGCGTGGGATTTACTCCTCTATTATTGAAAGGAAGAATCGGCCTTGGTCTAAAGGTGTGAAGAAGAAGCTTAAAGAAGTTGAGACGATTGTTGCAACTCTTGGCTATCATACGGGCAATGAGGCGGCTGAAGCTACTGAGGGCATGTTTGTCAGGGTTAAGGGGAAAATTTATGTTTGCATGAGTGAGATTTTGGCTACTGCTAGAAATCTTAAAAAATATTATAAGAGGAGAATGAAATCGGAGCCTTTGCAGAAATCGAAAGTGGTTTTTGAGCGATCTTTGGGGGTTACTGTTGCTCTTTATGATAGGTTGAAGGAGATTGCTGGGTTTTTGCGGAAGAAAGGTTACCCGATGGCTAAAAGTGGGCTTTTGCGTTATTTAAAACCCAAGAGGCGATTGTTGGTGAGTAAAACTCATGGGGGAGAGAAAAAGTCGGGACTGTCTCCTAAAAAAAACGTGAAAGAAGCTAAAAAGTTGACTTCCGGTTTAATTTCTACTGATATTCCGCTTCAGGCGAAAAAGATTATTCAAAAAATTAGAACGATTTTTAGGGGACTTAAAAGTCTTGGAGATTCGGTTAATGTGGAATTCGAGAGTAAAACCAGGGATATTTTGATAAAGATCGGGGGGAAAACCATAAGAATTCCAAGGCAACTCTATAATTTGCCGAATCAAGGGATTAGAGAAATTATTGCTGCGATTCGTAAATCGGGTCCAAAAATGAAAGGATTTGGTAAAATGGCGGATTCGTTGATGCGGGATTTAAGGGGGCAATTTAGTGAAATGGCTAAGGGGGCCGAAAGTATTGCGAATAGAGTTGAAAGCGAGGCTTACTTTAGAGATGCTGTGAAATTGGTTAAGAAATATTTTAAGGGGACTATTATTTATGATTTTAAAAATCTGAAGAAAATTGATACTGAAAAGGCGATTAATGAACAAGTTGATAAATCTGAGCGTGGGAAATTTGATGGGGCTGTGTTTTTGGAGGGGCTATATAGGGGTAAAAAGGTGCGAGTGGCCATTAATCCTCGGAAGAAAGGGCTTACTTTTAATACGATTTATCTTTTTGTTTATCGTCCGGATTTGAAGAAATGGGCGGCTGTTCCTGATAAAAGTGGGTTACATGTGGAATGTGCCAGTAGGCAGGTTTTGTCGGAGGAGATGTATTCGTATTCTCGATACTTATTGGAAAAACTTAATTATCAGACGGATCCTTTGTATAGAAAAATACATGTATTACTTACTAATACTACTAAAAAGTACTTTAAGAATGATCGGAAAAAATATATGGATAGGTTGTTTAAAGAAGCTGATTATGATTTGGATGAATTACTTTCGAAAATGGGTTTGGACTCTGGAAAGTGGAAAAAATATTATAATGATGCGGGGCTTAAATTACCCGGTAACTGGGAGAATATGACTTCGTTTGTTGTGAGTTATACCGATAGAAATAATAAGCGAGATCAAAAGATATTGGTTGCGGAGGATGGGAATGCCTATAAAAGGCATCAGCTCTTTTCGCATGTGGTGAGTTTGCTTTATTTATTTGGTCGATCTAAATAAAAGTTGTTGATTTAAAAGGTAGAGATTCGTACTATGAAGAAAAATAACTCTAAATAATGTGAATAAAATCGGATACAAAAAGGTGCTGTTAAAATTATCAGGTGAAATGCTTTTGGGTAATCAAGATAAAGGTATTGATTTCGAGGTGCTTGAGGAATTGTGTGGTGTTATTAAGAATGTGCAAAATAGTGGAGTTAAGGTGGGCGTTGTGCTTGGAGCCGGAAACATTTGGAGATATAGAGATAGCAAGGATTCCAAGATTGCTAGAGTGAAGAGTGATCAGATTGGAATGATGGGGACTATTATCAATGCGTTGGCGATGGCAGGCAAATTGGAGAGTATGGGGGCTAAGGCTACTGCTTTTTCAGCGATAGAGGTGCCTGATGTTTGTGAGACTTATACTGTGCGGCGCGCGGTTCGGCTTTTTGAAGAGGGGCAGATTGTGGTGCTGGCGGGAGGGACGGGAAATCCTTTTTTTACAACGGATAGTGCGGCTGCGTTGCGTGCGCTTGAACTTAATTGTGATGCCTTGCTTAAGGGGACTAAAGTTGACGGAATTTATGATAGTGATCCGGTTAAAAATCCGGATGCGAAATTTTATAAAACGATTACCTTTAGCGAGGTTTTAGAAAAAGACTTAAAAGTAATGGATGCTGCGGCAATTTCGCTTTGCAGAGACAATAATATGCCTGTGAAGGTGTTTTCTATACAGGATTTCGGGAATATTAAGAGAGTTGTGGAGGGGGAGGATATTGGGTCGACTGTTCAGTAGGTATAGTACTATTTAAAGGATTGAGGTGCTTTTGTGTTGATATGTTTGACTTGGGTATTTATTGTTGCTTTTTTGGTGGCTGTTTTGAGCTTATAGTGGTTGTTTTTTGTTGATAATTATTGTATAATTATATGATGTTTTTAATAAATGTTAAATGAGTAAATTAGAGCGAGGAGCAGCAAAAAATAAAAAGAATGTTAGTACATCGGAATCGGCGTCTCATTTGAGGGCGAAGGATCTTGAAAAAAGACAGTCTGTTCATGATTTTAAAAGAAGTAAGGTTATTAGAGGGAGTTTAGCCAGGAGAAAAGCTGTAGCAACTCAAGTGGAGAAAAAAAGACCAAAACTGGATACATTTGGTGGAAAAACCGATCTTGTTGCCGGGGAAGATGTGAAGTGGCCATTGAAGGTATATGAAGGTATTAATAAAGCTGAAAAAATAGCAAATATATTGGGAATTAAG
>JAHJTR010000198.1 GCA_018829865.1 Patescibacteria group bacterium
AAACGTAAGTGCCACAGTCACGCAGATTAAAAAATGCGTTAAAGAAGGTGCAGAGTTAATGAGGATCACAGTCCCAACAACCAAACACGCGCAGGCTTTTGGCGAAATCAAAAAAGCACTTAAAAAGAGCAAGATCAAAGTTCCACTTATAGCGGATATTCATTTTTCAGCTCAGGCAGCCTTCGCAGTCCTTCCATATGCGGATAAAATCAGATTAAATCCCGGCAACTTTCCAGGTAGAGAATTAATAAATTTTATTGAGGAGGCAAAAAACGCCAATGTGCCAATCAGAATAGGCACAAATCACGGATCATTGCCTAAAGACATGCTGGAAAAATTCGGCAACACCCCAAAAGGAATGGTCGAAGCCACGATGCGTTATTTAAGAAAATTCAAGAAACATAAATTCGAAAATATCGTAGTAGCCCTAAAAGCCACCGATCCACTGATTATGATCGAAGCAAATCGCATGTTAGTCGCCAAAATGGACAAAAATAAAATGAATTACCCAATCCATTTAGGAGTTACAGAGGCCGGCAGCGACTTAGATGGCCGCGCAAAATCAACCATCGGAATCGGCACACTCCTTTTGGATGGAATAGGGGACACAATCAGGGTTTCATTAACGGAAGCCCCCGAAAAAGAAATCCCGGTATGCTACAGCATTCTGCAAGCAACCCGCACCCGCATAACCAAAACCGAATTTATTTCCTGCCCTTCTTGCGGCCGCACACTTTTTGATATCGAAAAAACAACCGCCCAAATCAAAAAAAGTCTCGGGAATCTGAAAGGTGTAAGAATAGCGATTATGGGTTGCATAGTGAATGGTCTTGGCGAAATGGCTGATAGTGATTTTGGTTTTGTAGGAGGTAAACCCGGGCACATCAACCTCTACAAAAACAAGAAATTAATCAAGAGAGACATTCCCGAATCAAAAGCGGTTACCGAGCTTGAACAATTAATCAAACAAACAATTTAAAAATATGCCTTGCAAAGATTTAACCGAAATCCTAACTCTCACAATCGATACCAAAGATCGCCTGATTGATTACACCCTAAACAAAAAATCATGCAGCAAACCGATCGGAGATCAAAGTCTTTTACTAAGTTTACTTAAAAATAAAACAACTGAGAATATTCTAAATTTATCAGGCAAAGACCTCATCCCGCCGGACGAAAAAGATTTTAACGAAATTTTTCTTTTCGAAAAACACTTTAATGCCATAAAACACGGTATTAAAGCCTTCTTAGGCGACAAAAGTAAGTCGCTCCATCAATATTTCCGGACATCGGTAAAAAAAATAGTTCATTCCGAGGGCAGCATTAACATTGAAGTTGAGATCTCATTAAATATTTCAGGAGGTAAATCTACTTCGGCCCAAAATCTATCCCAAATAAAACCCTGCTGCAAAACCTGTACATTTAGGGGATAAAAAATGCTCAATTAAGCCGCTTATCTCCTTTGTTGTTGTCGTATTAGCAGTTTTAATGTATAATATAAAAATAAAATACTTTAAAAAACAAAAAATATGTTTAAGCGAGTCGTATTAATTATTGCTCCTGAAAACTACAGGGAAGAAGAACTATTTCACACTCTTAAAGAGGTAGAAACATCAGGGATAGGTATCTTAATTGCCTCTAAAAAAATTGGCACATGCATAGGGCAGGTTACAAAAACAAAAACCGAGTCTTTAGCAAGCCTAGAAATGATTAAGGTTGATGATTATGACGGAATAATTTTTATAGGAGGCTTTGGCAGTAGTGTTTTTTTTGAAGATGAAAAAGCTAAATCTCTTGCCATAGACTTTTATGCTGCCAATAAAGTGGTTGCCGCAATTTGCATCGCCCCTTCAATATTGGCTAATGCAGGGCTCCTTAAAGGAAAAACAGTAACGGCATATGAGTCTGAAAAAGATAATCTCGAAAAACACGGCGCAAATTTTACGGGTAATAAAGTTGAGCAAGACGGTTTAATTATCACCGCCAATGGTCCTGAGGCAGCTCACAAATTTGGCAAAACAATAGCTTTAGCTCTTACATAAAATACTTTGTCTCTAGAGAAAATTCTCGATCATATCAATGAACCAATTTTAATCATTACAGCCGATGGTAAAGTTAGATATGGCAATGAAAAGTGGTTGAAGAAATTTAATTATAGAGATACCAAAATCAATTCCCTGTCCATAAATGATTTAGTCGATAAGGCAGCAATTAAAGATATATCAGGAGGAATAGAGACTGTATTAAAATCGGGATTTATCGAAGTTCAAAATATACCCATCATTAATAGAAGCGGAGGAATAATAAAATGTAATTGTAGTTTTATCTTTTTAAATAATGATAAAGACATCCAATCTATAATATTAATAGCTCACGAATTGAGAGAAGTTAGTAGCATTGAAAATGAATTGGAGGCTGAGTCTAAATTAAATCAAGATATTATCGATTATGCTCCCTTTGGGGTATATATAATAAACACTAAGGGAAATATTGAGTATGTTAATAAATCAATGCTCAAAATATCCAACGATACTTATGAGGATTTTGTAAAAATTAATGTTTTTAAATTACCCAGTTATTTAAAAAGTGGTCTCATTAATAAAATCACAGAGGGTCTAAGTGGTAAATATTTTGTAGTTAAAGAATTAACCTATACATCCCAGATTGGTAATAAAACCACCATAAGAAATTTTGTAGGTATTCCTCTTATTAAAAATAATGAAAAAAAATTAATCATTATTGTAGAGGATGTCACAGAGTATAAACTCACAGAAAAAGCTCTTCGCGAAAGTGAAAAACGTTTTAAAGATTTAATTCTTAATATGGCTGATTGGGTTTGGGAAGTTAATAGTGAGGGGAAATATGTTTATACTTCAAGTAGAGTTGAAAAGATTTTAGGCTATGAATCGAAAGAAATTATAGGTAAAACTCCTTTTGAATTTATGCCTAAAAGCGAATCCGTGAAAATTGGTAAAATTTTCCAAGAAATCGTTGCCAATAAGAAACCGATAATCAATTTGCAAAATTGGAATATAAGTAAAGAGGGGAAACGAATATGTATTCTAACTAATGGAGTACCTATTATAGACGAAAGTGGGCAGCTTTTAGGTTATCGTGGAGTTGATAAAGATATAACTGAGGAAGTTGAATATAGAAAAAAAATTGAAACCATGAATGAGTTTATGGTCGGGAGAGAAGTTAAAATGATTGAATTAAAAAATGAAATCAAAAAATTAAATGAAGAGCTGAAAAAGCAAAGGGATACTTAAAAACTTTCGTTTATTAACATTATTTTTCCGAAGTTGCTGAGTAATAGGTAATTCGCCGCGATAAGTTTTGTGAGCAAGACTGCTATGCGCCGGAAAACTCGAACCGATAAAAACAGTATGTTTACCGAATCGGCTAGCCAGTTTATCCATACATCCGTATAAACTCTGCATCTTATCAATTTGCAAAGGATTTTCAAAAAGGTCCATTTGTATAGCACTATCTTCGGTCAAATCGCTTAAAATAATCCCCGTAGCTCGATACAAAAACGCAGATTTAAACATTTTATCAAACAAAACCCTCACAATTTTCGCCGCCTCATTCGGGAAGCAAGTAGGTCTATTAAATATTCCCTCCATTCCAAAAGTTTTAAAATGACCGTTAAAATCATGTTTTTTAAGGAGGATAACAATCTTTTTCGCCGCCAAATGATGCCTCCTACATTTAATAAAAGCATTTTCCAGATTTTTAATTAATTGCGCATAAACAAAAAATTTATCACGCGACGGTGGCGTAAAAGTTTTCGTTTTAGATATGGAACAAGGCGCGGAGTAATTATCTTCATTAATGCTATAAATTTTTTTACCTTTAAGTTCCAAATAAATTTCAAGTTGAGGTTTCGATAAATTATATTGCACCCAAGATTCAGATTTCTTCACAAAATCATAAGCGGATTTAATGCCGTGTTTATTCAAAAAAGCCGCAGTATTAGGCCCAATACCCCAAACATCACCAACTGGCAACTTCTGCAAATAGTCGGGGATAGTTGAATGCGAAATAACGGTAAATCCGGAAGGCTTATCCCATTTAGATCCAACCTTAGCCAAAACCTTATTCAGACTAAGCCCCACAGAAACCGTAATTCCTAAAGATTTATCAATTTCTTGCTTAATCTTAAAGGCAATATCTTTATAAGACATATTAAGTGGTCGTCTAAGTCCACTAATATCAGCAAAAGCCTCATCAATAGAATATTCTTCAACCACAGGCGTGAATCTCCGAATAATCTCAAACATCCTTTTAGAAAAAAGACTATAAGTCTCATAATCCGAAGGCACAATAATCGCCCCGGGGCACATTTTTATAACGTCACGCAAAGGCACACCGCGTTTAACCCCAAACTTTTTCGCCTCATAACTCGCCGCCGCCACAATCCCGCGTTCTTTACCCGTGATCACCGGCTTACCTCTATATTCAGGATGAATAGCTTGCTCACATGATGCAAAAAATGCATCTGCATCCACGTGGATGATAGAAGGATAAAAATCTGCAAACGACATAATTAATGATATTTACGAATAGTAGAGATAATAACTCCTGCAATGGTTAAATTCTCCCGAGGATAAATCGGCTTAAATTTTTTATTCTCAGGCATCAAAACAATGCGGCCATTCTCTTTTACAAATCTTTTAATCGTCCATTCATTATCAACCTCCGCAACCACAATATCCCCTTGATTTGCTTCTTTACCTTTCTCAACCAAAACCAAATCCCCGGGCATTATCCCTGCATCAATCATCGATTCCCCCGAAACCTTAAGCAAAAAAGTAGCCTCTTTATTAGAGATCAAATATTCATCAATACTAATCGTATCCACCAATTCCTCCTCAGCCGGAGAAGGAAACCCCGCCTCAACAGTCCCCAAAATCTTCACATCCGCCCCAAGTTTAAAAGGAGTAAGCTTACCGGTTTTATCTTTATTAAGCAGCCCATCCTTAATAAACTTCTGCACCAAATAAAAAATTGTATTCTTAGACTTAAGCCCAAAAAGCCCCATCATCTCACTATAAGAGGGGACTCTCTTATTCTCCCTAAAAAAATCCTTAAGCTTAATCTTCCTCTTTTTATAAACATCCTTCATACTTTTTAAGTATTAATTTTATTCATTATATAGAACGAAAGTTCTAAAAACAAGTGAATTATAAAAAAAAATCAAAACAGCCTATCCACAAAATGACAATTCACAACAAAAACATTTATTATACAAACAAAATTTACTATACTCACTTCGCATTAAGTACTTATTTAAGAACTTATTGAGAAAACAGTTCGTATAAATACTAGTT
>JAHJTR010000199.1 GCA_018829865.1 Patescibacteria group bacterium
AATGACACAAGCCGAAAAACTCCTAAAAAAATTCCTGCAAAATCCAACATCGCTGAAATTTGCACAGATCGATAAACTACTCATACATCTCAATTTCATCAAAATACCCGCAAAAGGCAGCCATATCAAATTCAAGCATAACCACGTAGAAAAAGATCTAATAATACATGTCCACAATAATGAATGTAAAAATTTTTATAAAAAAGTAGTCGCTATGCACATAAAAAATATAATTTAACCTCAAAACCATAATGACCCCATCTCTAATCAAACATTTCATTACTATAAATAACAGAAAATACGTCTACACTCTTAAAAATAAATCCAAGGATACAACTTTTGTAGAATGCGAACCGGCTAATATAGCTCAAGAATTTCTTAACGAAGACATCCCGGCTTTGTTAAATGACTTACCAAATTTAATACTGGCTGAAAAAAATTATACTAAGCAACAAAGCGAAATGATTAGGTTTAGGGTAAGCCCTGAAGATAAAAAACGAATTGAAAAAACTGCATTAAAGAAAGGATATTCATCTTTGTCGGGTTTTCTTAGGGATTTAGCTTTGGGTAATTCTTAATAGGGCGGAGAGAAAGGAAAACTTTGGGACAAGATAAATATACAGTTATTAGGAAATTCCGAATAACTGAAACAAATAAAATAATTATGAATACAACCAACGCAAAAGATGTAAAAAAATTTCTCGATTTTACCTACAATGTTAGTGACATCGTTGAAAAAGAAAAATGGGTTTTAAGATATGATCTTGAAACAGATTCTTTGTCATGCAGGGTTAGTAAATTACCGGATGACGCGCGCATCAAATATTTTGGTGACGAATTTGCCTTTTACATGACAAAAGATAATAAGATTAAAGGAATATTTATCGAATATTTTTCCAGTAACTTCATCAAGCATCATAAAGAAGCAAAGGATTTTAAGATTGCTTTGGATACTAAGAAGAAAGAATTAAAATTAAAAAATTCTGATAATAATCTCATAAGTTTGAGAAGGAATAAGCGAATAATATCCGAGCTGGCTGAGGCTATGCAAATGGCTTTTGCAGCGAGGTTAACGACTGCGTTGTAGGGGGGAGATATTTATAAATGTATACAAATTTGGGATTTCCGAATTTCAGCTCAAAGCTTATCAAATTGAACTATTAGGAATTTCCAGATAGTTCAGAAAGAGGGTGCATGCGTTTTCTAACACTAATAATCGCACAGACAGATAGAGAATTTTTTTAATACCCGTGGTAATAATCAAATATCAAAATTTGACTTTTTAAAATTGGCACTCTATATTTCGGACTGCCAAGAAAAGCAATATAAACACTTGTATAACATAAAAATAAAATATGAATGAAGACACAGCGTGTAAACTATGTAAAAGTCCTAACTGTAAAAAAATAAAAAATTGGAGTAAAAATACCTATGAAACTAAATGCAAATCTTGCGGAACGTATCGTTCAACAGACGTATTTGATCGTAGTATTAATACAATTGAAGATAATGTAGTTCATCTACTGTCATCGTCCAAGGAACAATATGACCTTTATATAATACAAGGAGCTATCAGAGAACATAATATTAGCAATCAAATCCCATTATTGACGTTTAAAGATCTGGCAGATGGAAAAGGTATGACAATTGACGACCTATTAAATTCAGTCCAAATCCCTAACAATCCAATACAAAAGTTATTTAAATTTCTCGAAAATATAAGCAAAATAAATAGCATTCCAGGAGGAGAAATCGAAGTATATAAAGATGATAAAAACTTATGTTACGCAAGGAATTTAGAAGAATTTGACTATATTCTAAAGGCTGCAAATAAAGAGGGCTATTTTGAAGAAGTACAACAATTGTCACTTGGTAAAAGCCGTTTCTATGAATCTATTGCCCTTTGCTCTTTTCAATTATCACTAGCAGCTTGGGGAAAAATTGAAGAACTTAAGACTAATAATATAAAGTCAAAACAGGGTTTTATTGCATGTTCTTTCGACGATGATCATAAAGTTTTTTCAGATGCTATAGCGGATGCAATTAAAGCAACCGGGTTTGAACCTATGATGATCAAAGAAAAAAATTATCCAGAAACAGTTATCTCAAAAGGGCTTGGTGGAATAAAAAAAAGTAGATTTGTAATAGTTGACCTTACAAATCTTAGCAACAGCGTATTTTTTGAAGCCGGTTTTTCTCTGGGAAAAAATATTGAAGTGATTTTTGTTATTCATGAAAATCAATGGGGTGAGCTAAGAGAATTCTATTCAAAAAATTATAATATCAAAAAATATAAAGACGCTGATCATCTAAAAGAACTTATCAAAGCTGCAATAAATGAAAGAATTCTATAGTTGTTTAAAATTCAACACTTTTAGCCAAAACAATTTCTTTATATCCAAAATTGTCTTAGAATACGACTACTCAAAAATAAATATTTCCGACAAATATTAACAAAACAAAGGTATGACCGAAGAACAAAAACGCCTACTTGAAAAACAACTATGGGGCATCGCTAACGTCCTCCGTGGCAAAATGAATGCCGATGAATACAAAAACTATATACTTGGTTTTATCTTCTACAAATATCTATCTGAAAAATTGGAGAATTATGTTGATAAAAAGCTGCTAGCCAGCGAAAAGTTCAGCTTTGCGGAGATAAAAGAGAAAACAAAAGATGGCAAAGAAATTTTGGAGGAGGTTAAGAAAGGATGTATCGGACACCTGGGCTTTTTCTTGAAACCAACGGAACTTTTTTCTTTTCTCGTAAAAAAAGGCAAAGGCGACATAAAAAATGAAAACACCTTCATTCTCGAAGACCTTAAAAAGATTCTCAATACAATTGAAAAAACCTCAATGGGCACAGAAAGCGAAGATGATTTCAAGGGGCTATTCGACGATGTAGATTTAACATCATCAAAGCTCGGCGCGCGCGAAAATCAAAAAAATGATGTTGTTATTGAGGTACTCGCACTTTTGAGCGGCATAGACTTCAAACTTGAAGACACAAAAAGCGATCTGCTCGGCGATGCTTACGAGTATCTTATCGGAGAATTCGCGGCCGGTGCCGGCAAAAAAGGGGGTGAGTTTTATACGCCGGCGCAGGTGTCAAGATTGCTGGCTCAAATCGTATCAATGGGTAAAAAACGTGTGCGTTCGGTTTATGATCCGACTTGCGGCTCCGGTTCGCTGCTCCTCCGTCTCGGCGATTTTGTCGATGTGGTGGATTATTACGGACAAGAGCTCAATCCAACCACATATAATTTAGGTAGAATGAACATGATTTTGCACGGCGTACATTTTGCCCATTTTGATATAAGGAATGGTGATACGTTGCAGGAGGATATGCACGCGGATTTGAAGGCGGAAGCGATTGTTGCCAATCCACCTTTTGCAGCTAAGTGGAAAAGTGACAGTGACCCTCAACTGGCACATGATGATCGATTTTCGCAATATGGGCGTTTAGCGCCTAAAAGTGCGGCGGATTATGCTTTTATTACTCACATGCTTTATCATTTGGCGGATAACGGAACAATGGCGATTGTGTTGCCGCATGGGTCACTTTTTAGATCAGGCGCGGAGGGGCATATCAGGAAACATATCATTGAAAAGCAAAATTTTCTTGATGCAGTGATTGGACTCCCTTCAAACCTTTTTTACGGAACTTCAATTCCGGCATGTGTTTTGGTATTTAAAAAATGCCGCAAAGATGATGAGGACATCCTTTTTATCGATGCATCCAAAGGATTTGAAAAGAATAAAAACCAAAATCGCCTAACAGACGAGAATATAAAAAAGATTTTTGAAACTTATTCTAAGAGGAAGGAGATCGAAAAATATTCGCATCGTGCGAGTTTGGAAGAAATAAAAGAAAATGAATATAATTTGAACATTCCAAGATATGTGGATACTTTTGAGGAGGAAGAGCTTATTGATATTGAGGTGGTGGCGAAGGAGTTAAAAAAATTGAATGATGAAGAAAAAGGCTTGCAAAGCAAAATAGCGGGGTTTTGTGAAGAGCTTGGAATTGGTAAACCGTTTTGATAATAATTAAATCAAAAATATGGAAATAAAAGAATTTGTTAAAAGTGTACTAAAAGATTTGGTGGACGTTGTTGAAGAAGTGCGCCAAGAATCAGCGAGAGATATGACACTTACTAGCCACAAAGAATCTAATCAGACAGTTGAATTTGATATCGCTGTTACTGCTGAAGATTCAATAGAAGGATCAGGCAAGGCGGGCATCAAGGTTTTTCAGTTCATTGAAGGAGGAGGAGGTGTGTCTAAAGCGTCAAAAAACGCATCAGTAAGTCGTGTGAAATTTGGAGTTTATATTGATTCATTGACAAAACAAGAAAAAACAGAAAGAAAAGAGAGAATTAACGATGATAATTCACAAAATTTTGATCATTTTTCAATAATATAATAGACTATGCAAACAAAGACCAAACAATTGAGTATTACCAAAATACCTAAACGCCGTTTTAAGGGGTTTGCTGGTGAGTGGGAGGAAAAAAGCTTGGGGGCGGTCTCAGAAATTACTTCAAGTAAAAGAGTTTATTTGTCTGATTATGTTAAGGCAGGAATTCCATTTTTTAGAGGCAAGGAAATTTCTGAACTAAAGAAAAGTAAAACAGCATCAAATATTTTGTATATTAAAAAATCAAAATTTATAGAATATAAAAGAAAATTTGGAGCCCCAATAAAGAATGACATACTGATTACAGCAGTTGGAACTATAGGTAATATTTATAGAGTTAATCTTAATTACGAGTTTTATTTTAAAGACGGAAATTTAATTTGGTTAAAAAATCCTAATGTAAATTCTAGCTTTCTTGAAATGCTTCTAGATTATCATAAAAAAGATTTATTGAAGGGGGTTATAGGTTCGACCCAAAAAGCCCTCACAATTATTGGAATTAAAAAAGTAAAAATTCCTTTTCCACTCGAAGTCGCAGAACAACAAAAAATCGCCAACTTCCTCGAATCCGTAGACAACTGGCTCAAAAATTTACGCTCACAAAAACAAGCCCTAAAATCCTACAAAAAAGGCATAATGCAAAAAATCTTCTCGCAGCAGATTCGGTTTAAAGCTGATGATGGAGGTGGTTTTCCGGATTGGGAGGAAAAAACACTGGGGGAATGTTTAGCCTACAAGCAACCAACAAAATTTATTGTAAAAAGTACCGAATATTCTAATCACTACAAAACCCCTGTTTTAACAGCGGGAAAGAGCTTTATATTAGGTTATACAAATGAAATTGATGGAATATATAAAAATCATTTGCCGGTAATTATTTTTGACGATTTTACAACTACTTCACAGTTTGTGGATTTTCCTTTCAAAGTAAAATCTTCAGCAATGAAAATTTTAGAGGCAAAGACTGACGTGGATATAAGATTTATTTATGAAGCTATGCAGCAAATAAAGTATGAAATTGGTGGACATGGTCGTCATTGGATCTCCATATTTTCAAATCTTAGCATTCCTACCCCCACCCTCCCCGAACAAAAAAAAATCGCCAACTTTTTCTCATCCATCGACAACCTCATCGAATCAAAACAAAAACAAATCACCAAAGCCGAAAACTGGAAAAAAGGTTTATTGCAACAATTATTTGTATAAATGGTAAAAAATAATCTAATACGAAATTATGGGAGAAGCGCAAACAACTATCGATGAAATAAAAATACTAATCAATGAGAATAAATTAGATGGCGTCGATGGTGCTTACGAAAAATTTGAGAATTATCTTAAAGAAGCAAAACAAAAATACGGTTCATTTAATAAAAACAAATGGCTCTCGGGTTGGAGGTTAAGTATATATAAATTTGGACAATTATTTGAGACAAAAGATGCTAGCCAATTCATCACTATTCTGAATAAAATATTAGAAGAAGATATTGAAAATAATGAAGTAATTGAATTCATAAAATCAGAATTAATGTGGAACTATTTTCCAAAGGATAGTGATTTTGCTAAAGAATATTTTGAAGAATTACTTAAAAAATATCCCTGCAATCCAGAATTTCACCATAGTTATTCACACTATCTCGAAAGAAACGAAAATTATGAAAAAGCAATCAGCGAATGTAGGTTGGCATTAAAAATCGAACCGCAAAATAGAGAATTTTTAATAACATGTTTTGATCGAGAAAAAATTTTTTTTGATCAACTAATTTTTGAAGGACAAATTTTCAAGGCGGAAAAGCAATTTCAAAATATGCAAACTTTTGAATTATATACATATAATTCTACCTTCAATTATGCGCTTTTTCTGTTAAAAGACCGTCTCAATGATCACAAGGTCATTGATAATAAAATTGCTAAAATTGATAACATAATAACCCAAAAAACTGAAGAAGAAAGAAGAAGATTAATAGAAATTCTCGGAATATTTGCTGCAATTTTAGGCTTCATTTTTACAAACGTTAATATTGCATTGAACAGCTTAAATTTTGAAGAAATGCTATGGCTAATGTTAGAAATGGCTGCCATTTTTTTAATTTTTGGTATATCAATGTCTTATATTTTTCAAAAAGATAAAAATTCGTTTTATAAAGAAGGTAAATTTTGGATTTTAATTGCTTTGTTTTTAGTGATTATCATAAGTATATTTTTTATATGAGATTATACTTATGTAGCAAATTAAACCCAAGATTTAATAAAACCACAAAAAAGACCTATTTTAAGTCAAAAAATCATGTAGTGGTCATGTAGCAAAATCAAACATTTATCAAATATTAAACCCCATGTCCAACCAATCCGAACAAGAACTCGAAAAAACCTTAATAAAGCAACTTAACCGTCTAGGTTTCGACAAAGTAACCATCCGCGACAATAACGACCTTCTCGCAAACCTCTGCGAACAACTCGGCAAATTCAACAAAACAAGCTTTTCAAGCACCGAATTTATAAGAATCACTAACCACCTCGAAAAAGGCGATCGCTTCCAAAAAGCCAAAACACTCCGCGACCGTTTCGCGCTCAAACGAGATGACGAAAGCACTTTTTATGTGCGTTTTTTCAACATGGAACAATGGTGTAAAAATGAATATCAAGTCACCAATCAAATAACTCAAGTCGGGCGCTACGAAAACCGCTACGATGTGACACTACTTATTAATGGTCTTCCGCTCGTCCATATTGAACTCAAACGTCGAGGCGTAGAAATGAAAGAAGCATTTAATCAAATTCAGCGTTATCACAAACATTCCTTCACCGGAACACTTTTTGAATACGTTCAAATATTTGTAATATCCAATGGCGTAAATACCAAATATTTTGCCAATAATCCCAAACAAACCTTTGAGCAAACCTTCTTTTGGACTGATGTTGAAAATCGCAAAATTGCTAAATTGGATGAATTTGCAAATGCGTTCCTAGAAAAATGCACCGTTTCAGAAATGATTGCCGAGCACATTGTGCTTGCCGAATCGGAGAAAATTCCGATGACACTGCGCCCTTATCAATATTATGCGGTTAAAGCCATTGAAAAACGTGTGCGCGAATCGAACAAAAACGGTTACATTTGGCATACAACAGGCTCAGGTAAAACACTCACTTCATTTAAAGTAAGTCAGATCCTTTCTCAAATGCCTGAAATAAAAAAAGTGCTGTTTGTAGTCGATCGAAAAGATCTCGATATTCAAACAACGAAAGAATTTAACTCATTTTCTGATGGTTCGGTTGATGGTACTGATAATACTCGCAATCTCGTTAAGCAATTGAATGATAAAAATAGAAAATTGATTGTTACAACAATTCAAAAATTGGATATCGCTATCGGTCGCGAATCATATCTTAAACAATTTGAATATTTAGCGGAGGAAAAAGTGGTTATTATTTTTGATGAATGTCATCGCAGCCAATTCGGGCAAACACACGCCAGAATCAAGGGTTTTTTCAAAAAAGCTCAACTCTTTGGTTTTACCGGAACCCCCATATTTGCCGATAATAGTATGGGAGGAGTAACCACAAAGGATGTTTTTGCCGAATGCCTGCATAAATATATAATTACTCATGCAATATCCGATAATAACGTTCTCGGGTTTGCCGTCGAGTATGTTGGCAAGTACAAGCAAAAGAACCCCGATACTTTAGATGCCGACATATTTGCCGAAACACTTGTTGAGGGGATTGATACCAAAGAGGTGCTTGAAAGCGCCGACCGCCTGAATATAATCACCGATTATGTGCTTGAGGATTGGAAACGAAAGACCAAAAACGGGAAATTTAATGCGCTATTTGCAGTAACAAGTATTGATGTTCTCAAAAAATATTACACATTATTCAAAAAGAAAAAGCCGGACGATTTTAAAATTGCCACTATTTTTACCTATCAAGCCAACGAAGAAGACAGCTCAGACATGCTTGATGTCGATGTCTTTGCGGGAGAGGGGACGACAGGCAACAAACACTCAAGAGATTTCTTGGAAGACTGCATAAAAGACTATAACAAGGAATACTCCACCAATTTTTCGACCGATCAATTTTATATTTATTATAAAGACCTGCAAAAGAGAATTAAGAACAAAGAAGTTGATCTTGTGCTTGTAGTAAATATGTTTTTAACAGGCTTTGACAGCAAAAGACTCAATACTTTATATGTAGACAAAAATTTGCGTTTTCACGGACTCATACAAGCATATTCAAGGACAAACAGACTTTTTAACTCCGACAAACCCCATGGAAACATCGTTTCATTTAGAAATCTAAAACTCGCCACCGATAAAGCGCTTGCTCTCTACGGCGATGAAAATGCCAAAGAAATTGTTTTCAAAAAACCATACGAGAATCAAAAGAAAGAGTTTGAGGAGAAGCTATCCGAATTAAAGAAAAAAGTGCCAAATGTAAATGCAGTAGATGATTTGCAGGGTGAAGAAGAGAAAGCTGTATTTGTAAAAACATTTCGTGATTTGTTACGCATTAAATCCTCACTCGAAACATTTGCAGAGTTTTCTTTTGCGGATCTGGGCATTAATGAACAAGAGTTTTATGATTACCAAAGTAAATATTTGGATATTCATGATGAGCGCAAAAACAATCAAAATAATGCTGAATCCGTTCTTGATCAAATTGATTTTGAAATTGAATTAACGGTGCGAGACATAATAAATTTTGACTATATTATTCAGCTGATCTCGGGACTTAAAAATATTAGTTCTGATGTAGTACGAAAAAAGAAAACTGAAGAAATTCTGCGTTTATTTGATCGTGATGTTCACCTTCGTAAGAAAAAAGAACTGATCAGAAAGTTTATCGAGGAAAATTTGCCCAAACTTGATAAAGCAGCGGATATAGAAAAGGCATTCAGTGATTTTTGGGCAAGTGAGCGCTCTAATAATTTAAAAGAAATAGCAAAGACAGAAAATATTCCTCTCGAAAAACTTGAACAATTAATTGGAGAGTTCCTATATACGCAAAAATTGCCGCATGGCCAAGACATCGTTGATTTAATGCCCGAGCAACCAAGGATTAAAACAAGACAGGGGATTATTGATAGGATAAAGAATGCAATTGAGAATATTGTCGATATTTTTGAGTGGTAAATATATCAAATAAATATTCTTCCATCCCGAAATGCCACGATAATTCTCCCACCCCCAAAAAAACATGCAAATCCGCCCATCAACCCCCACCGACACCCCTAAAATTGCCCACCTCCGCGAGCAAACAATCCGCCATGTAAACTCCAAAGACTACTCTCAAAAAACAATCGAGGACTGGTCCTCTAAAAAAAACACCCAAAATCTCAAAGACAACGCCGATACAAATAAACGATGGGTGGCGGTAGACAAAGGCGTCATAGTCGGATTTTGCGAACACACCGCTTCCTGCGAAATATCTCGAATTTACGTGCACAAAGATTATCTGAGACAAGGGGTAGGTTCAGGTCTTTTAGAAGTCGCTGAAAACTCCCTTATAAAGCAAGGTTGCAAAAAGGTCTACATTGAATCAACAACCACCGCCAAGGATTTTTATAAAAAAAATGGCTACAAAGTTATAAAAAATGACTTCCATAATCAAGATAAGAAAGCACCGATCTACATAATGTCCAAAAATCTCCACTAAATATTTATACAAACTTCAAAAACCCGACATCTTTTTTTGTTATGAATGCCAATATTAACTAAAAAACATAAAATTTTACCCAAAACAATTTATTTAAAACTCAAAAGCGAATACAATGTGCTCAATTAATAGATTGTACTATGGATATAAAAGACGAAAAATTAGTAATTTATCAGAGTAAAAGCGGGGCAATTGAATTTCGTAAGGATCTTAATCAAGAAACAATTTGGGCTAACTTAAAACAAATAACTGAATTATTTCAGAGAGATAAATCAGTTATTTCGCGACACATTAAAAATATATTTAAGTCAGGCGAATTAAGGAAAACATCAACTGTTGCAAAAATTGCAACAGTTCAAAAAGAAGGTACAAGAAGGATTGCAAGAGAAATCGAATATTTTAATTTGGATGTAATAATTTCAATTGGCTATAGGGTAGACTCTAAAAACGCTACCCAATTTCGAATATGGGCAACCAAAGTTCTAAAACAACACATAGTTGACGGTTACACTATCAACAAAAAACGTATTTCACATAACTATGAAAAATTTATTAAAGCTGTATCCGATGTTAAAGCATTGCTGCCTAAAAATGCTAGCGCCAAAACCGAAGATATTTTAGATTTGATTAAGGTTTACGCAACTACTTGGTTTTCTCTGGATGCCTATGATAAAGACACATTGCCGCGCAAAGGAATTAGCAAGAAGCGAATAGAGTTTACAGCTAAAGAATTAAACGAAGCGATTAATCAGCTAAAGAATGATTTATTAAATAAAAAACAGGCTACAGATATTTTTGCCCAAGAAAGATCAAAAAACAGTATCGAATCAGTTGTAGGTAATATATTTCAATCAGCATTCGGCAAAGATGCCTATCCTACAATGGAAGAAAAGGCTGCACATTTACTTTATTTCATAGTCAAGAATCATCCTTTTACTGACGGCAACAAAAGGAGCGGCGCTTTTGCTTTTGTGTGGTTTTTAGGTAAAGCCGGGCTACTTCGCGCAGGGGTAAATCCTGAAGCCTTAACCGTTCTGACATTATTAATTGCCGAAAGCAATCCAAAAGATAAAGAAAAAATGACCGGACTCGTACTTCTGCTTATTAACAGAAAATGAGTAAACATCTAATATATTTTTTATAGCCTAGCAAACAGATACAATCTTTAAAACAACCAAATGCCCCAATCACCCCAAAACCACCACCAAAAATACACCACCCGCCTCGCCCTCCTAAACCCCGCCCAACGCCGCGCCGTCGACACAATCGAAGGTCCCGTCCTCGTCATCGCAGGCCCCGGCTCCGGCAAAACCGAGCTCTTAAGCCTCCGCGTCGCCAACATCCTCAAAAACACCGACACTCTCGCTTCCTCCATCCTTTGCCTCACTTTCACCGATTCCGCCGCCGTTAATATGCGAAAGCGCCTCGCCGGTCTCATCGGCCCCGACGCCTACAAGGTCGCAATCCACACCTTCCATAGTTTTGGCGCCGAGATCATCAATCAGAATCCCGAGTTTTTTTATGAAGGAGCCCTATACAATCCCGCGGATCAGCTCACCCAATACGAGATTCTTGGCGATATTTTCGAAAATCTCGACCACACTTGCCAGCTGAATTCCTACCATCCCGAGCAAGGTTATACTTATATAAAGGATACATTAAACCGCATCGGAGAGCTTAAAAAGTCAGGTTTAAGCCCCGAAGAATTTCTAAGTATTATTAAGGAGAACGTTAGCTTCCTCACACGCGCAAACAAAAATATCTCCGACTTCTTCTCAGACCGCATCAGCAAAAAAGCCATCGACACAATCCAAACCCTCATCTCAGACCTCCAAGAACACGTCATCGAATCCGCCCCACCATCGCAACAAAGACC
>JAHJTR010000200.1 GCA_018829865.1 Patescibacteria group bacterium
AAATTTTTTTCTGTTTTGCTTCCGCCGTCAGGCGGAAGTCGGCGGCTCGGGTAGGAGCTGTCCGCCTTCGGCGGACAGCTAAAGCTCATCATCCGGATTTTCCCGAAAGTGAGTTCGGAGTTTATCCAATAGATGGAGCCAGATAGGATATTGGTTGATATTTGCCTCGGCGCGTTGCGCCTCGGCATTAAAATTCGGCAGTATTTTCCACGCTCCGCGTGGATTGAATAAAACCTTTTTATCCTGCAAAAGCGGGTTCGACATCAAATAATTTTGAATAAGTGAGGTTCAAAATGATTTGAAAGCAAAATTTTAATTTTGCAGCCAATCTTTTTTTGTCGCCTGTATGGCGACTTGTAAAGCAATAATTTAAAATGAAAAAGAAAAATCCCCGAGCATTCTTTGAACACTCGGGGAAAATCCCTGTTAGCTATTCTCTGGAGACCGGGAATCATCATCCAGAGTCACCTCTGTAATACCTTCCGAAGACCGAGGGACGTCTTTCGGAGGGCCCAGCTGTCCACTCGATTTGGAAGTCCGCTGAGCGACTTTCCAAGTATCTATACACTATCATATCTAAAGTAATTTGTCAAGCCCAATTCGGGTTTTGACGCCCAAAACTATGATTAAATATTTTCTCTACATTAGAAAATCAACCGATGAAGATGACCGACAGGTTTTGTCTTTGGAATCGCAAGAGACAGAACTTTTGGAACTTGCCCAAAAGGAGCGTTTAGATATTGTTGAAATATTCAGAGAATCGCAAACTGCCAAAGAGCCGGGCCGGAAAATATTTAATCAGATGTTAGAAAAAATGGAACGCGATGAGGCACAAGGAATTTTAGCTTGGCATCCTGATCGGCTAGCCCGTAATTCAGTTGATGGCGGTAAGATAATTTTTCTGGTAGATAGCAATAAAATCCAATCGCTAAAATTTCCTACCTTCTGGTTTGAGCCAACCCCGCAAGGAAAATTCATGCTAAACATCGCTTTTGGGCAGTCAAAATATTTTGTTGATAATCTTTCAGAGAATACTAAACGAGGCCTTCGTCAAAAACTTCGCCGAGGTGAATGGCCGGGCTGGGCGCCAATCGGCTACCTCAATGATTTAAGAACTCATACCATAATCCCCGACCCTGAAAGATTTCGCCTCGTCAAAAAACTTTTTGAACTCTATTCAGTTGGAAATTATTCTCTGAAAGATTTACAAAATCAAAATGCCAAAATTGGCTTGTTGAGCAAAGTTGGAAAAACCTTATCTATTTCAATGATTCAACATACTTTAGAAAATCCGTTTTACTATGGACTAATGAAGTACAACAACGAACTCCATCAAGGGAAACATAAGCCAATGATTTCAAAAAAACTTTTTGAAAAATGTCAGAAAATTTCAAAAGATAGAACTCGACCAAGGAAACAATCTTTCAAAGAATATGCTTTTCGCGGATTATTAAAATGCGCTGATTGCGGATGTTCTATAACTTCAGAAATACAAAAAGGACATACATACTATCGCTGTACTAAAAAACGTATGCCCTGCTCTCAATCTTATATCCGCGAAGAAAACTTGGCCGAGCAGATCTCAAAAATTCTTCAAAAAGTTTCTTTGGGTTCGGCTTGGGCTAAAAAAATGATAAGTCATCTTGATAAAGAAAAAGAATCTAATCAACAAGCCGAACTGGGTTTTACTCAAAATCTAAAATCTCAAGTTGAAGATTGCAAGAAAAAACTTGATAAATTATTGGACGCTCATTTAGAAAACATAATTTCTAAAGACGAATATACAGCCAAAAAACAAAAAATCCTCAACCAAAAAGTTGAGATTTCTGAAAAATTAAGAGATTTTGAGCAAAAACCCTTCGCCGGCTGCGAATGGCTCGAACTTTGCCGGAACTTCATTTTGTCCGCTCAACAAGCCAGAATTATCGCTTTGCAAAAAAATTTCTTTGAAAAAAGAAATTTCCTAAAAAAGATTGGCTCGAACCCGCTTTTGCATGATAAAAAGGTTTTATTTAATCCACGCGAAGCGTGGAAAATACTGCCGAATTTTAATGCCGAGGCGCAACGCGCCGAGGCAAATATCAACCAATATCCTATCTGGCTCCGCGGGTAGGATTCGAACCTACGACCAATTGATTACACTTACCCCTAAGTTTCCTTAAGGTGTGGACTATATCATCATCCACTTAAAACGGATGCTCTGGTATCTAGTCTCTACGGAGTCCTCTGATATATCAGA
>JAHJTR010000201.1 GCA_018829865.1 Patescibacteria group bacterium
AAAGTGCTTGAATTCAAAGAAAACCCTGCGGCTTGGGGGGAGAAGATGGGGTATTAGTTGATATCATGTTTTGTTGTTCTTCTGTCAAAGATTAATGTTCTTGTTGCTTGCTCTATTTGAAGATGCCGTAGCTTGTTAGCAATTTCTTCGATTTTTTCGGCTATTGCTGCAGATCCGGGTGATTGTATTTCAGTTTTAGAGAGCTCGTCTTTAGCATCAGCTAGTTTTTGTTGATAATATTCAATTTTTTTTTCTTTATGCACGATGGTATTAGTGTCATATTTTATAGATTCTGAATTTGGTGATAATTTTCTTTTTCGATGTGACATATTTTTATTTAATTGCTAGTTTTGAATTATATCATATTTGTTATGCATGACAATCCTTGATTTGTTTTTCCGTTAATAATTAGATAATATGACTTTGCGTTTAAAACTCCTAATAAATAATAATTATGAATAATTTTGCTGCTGATATTGTATTGGGATAATAGAGGAGAAACTATCTTAGAATATCCTGAAAATCTTGAATATTTAATATTTCGTTATTTTGCGTTTTTGTAATTGCCCAATTTATAATGTCTTCTTTGAGATTTTTATTGAATGTGGAGAATTTTATTTTTGCGTCTTCTAGACTGAACTTTGTAAGTGTTTCACTGATTTTGAGGTTTGTTATACGGTTTTTCTTTAAATCTATAAAACCTTCTTGGTAATTATTGTTGTCGGTTCTGGAAATTCCTGAATAGACTAGGAAAATTGTTGCTCTTAGAATTAAATCTTCTACTTGATTGATGGATTTCTCATATTTTTCATAGTCTCTGGCTTTTTCTTTTTTTGTGGTTGATGATGGGAAAACTCTGTCGGATATATTTGTTTTTTTTGTTTCGGGGGACGAATCGGTTTTGCTATCTTCTTTTGAATCCTTTTCGATTTGGGGATCTATAGCCATAAATTCTTCTTTATTTTTTTTGTTTTTTCCTCTCCACGATTGATACTTAATCAACAATTTTTTAAAATTGTTACGGAAACCGGCTAAATGAGGGGTTGCGTCTAAATTGAAAGTGGCAATATTCCCTTCAGATGATGGTAAATATGCTATTACGTCTAAATGTAAATTTGCCGTTGTTGCTATTGTTTGTCCTTCATGAATCATTATTCCTGAACGTGGGGCACAAGGAATCCCAATTTTTCTTAAAATTGCAACTAGTAGTCTATTAATATTTTGACATACGCCTCGTCCTAAATAATTTCTTGGTGGATTTGAGTGAATTGCTATCATTTCTATCTCATGCAGATTGAGACCGTTGTCGAAATTGGCTTCACGTAGTTCTTGGAAGTTTTTGCGGGAATGGGCGTAAAAATCATAAAAATAATTTTGGCTGATAAAATCTACTGTTTGATCTAGTAATTCTGGTATTGATGCTCCTTTGTCTAGTGAATTTATGAAATCTATAATATGCTTAGGTATATATTCATCGCTTATATAATCTGTGTTTGTTAAAGCCTTAAATTCGCTCAACATACCTTCTTTCAGAAATTGATTTTGAATGTTTTTTAATTGAGTTGCTTGATCAATGGTGGGTTTTTCATAAAGAACTATATCGTATTTGAGCGCTTTTAATTCTACTTCATCGGGGATATTTGTTTTTATAATGAGATTTCCGCGTTCCATATGAATTTGAACCCAAGAACTTAAAGGGTTAGGTACAATTGCACCGTTTTTACGATTAACGAATTGTACTTTTAGATTTTCTAGCTTGGAGTATAACGGTGCCAGTAAGATAAACTCCTCGATATTAGGGGCAGGCATTGAATATGTTGTTCGCTCAACTTCTGTGCCTTCAAAATTATCGCTAATTGGAAAGCTGGCTGCTTGTTCCCAAGTATGCATATTGGCATTTGGATAGAATGAATTTGTCAGCATTAGACTTTGTTTCAGCGGATTTTCTAATCTGCCTAATTCAGGCATTTTCCCTTTTATTTCTGGGGCTTGAAATAAACATTCGATTTGATTATTTTTAAGGGTAGCAGTGATTTCTTGTTTGTCTGAACCCAAAAATGATTTTCGGTATTTTTTCGGTTTTGTATTATTACTTATTTCTTGATCTAACTTTTTTTCATTAAGCTTAATTAATTCATCAACTTTATGGGCTTCTTCTGGTGAGACAATGTCGGTTAACCCTATTGATTCTAGAATTATATTGATATTTTCTCTGTTTATTGAATAAATAGGTATGTATGGAGGACGGAAAGCATCGATATTGATGGCGCTTAGATCTTCGATACCTTGTTTTTTAATTCTAAAGAATTTTTTTTGAATGATTTCATATTCTTTGCTTCCTTTTTTTATATATGGCAATCGATTACGCATTGAGATGATTTCTGTAGCGATCTTTAGCATTAAATTATTTAAATCCTTGGTTTGTTCTTTGAATTCTTTATCAAATACATAGCTTAGATTTAATTCAGTCCCGTAATTTGACATGTGGATATCTTCATTACCGGGATTAAATAATTCAAAATTACCGGGATTAAATAATTCAAATTTGTTGGGCATTTCTTCAAGATTGTTATTTTGGAGTGTGTAAAGAAGTGATTGATAAAAATATTTTAGATGACTGAACAAATACATTTTGGCTTCAGGTGAGATTGTTTCAACTGCTTTTTTTTTGTGAATGAATGAATTGATCCAAGAAAGTCCTTGATATCCAATAAATGGTGATCCGTTTGGTTCGAATAGTCCCATTGGTTCAAAGTTTTTAAATATAATTTTAAATGCTTCGGCTGCCAATTTTGGATAATCACGTAGTACATGTCCCCATAATTCTAGTAATTGAAGGCTAATAATTTTTATTCCACTTGTTCGCGCTTCGTTATTATGTTTATTTGGTTTAACATCTATGAGATTCAAGCTGGAAACTAATGAAGCTAAACTATTTTCTAGCCAGGGCAGGATTTTATCGGGATTTTCAACAAAATAATCATAGAAAATCAAAGATTCCAGTACCTCGATAATTTTTTCTGGTAATTTATTTAATGGTTCTAGATTTGGATGAGAATTATTATTAATAAATAATTCGGATTCAGCATGCTTAAAACATAGTTCTTTTGACTCCTTCATTTCCATGCTGGCTTTTGCCATTGCGCATAGTTTTGGATTTTTTTCGATTCGAGATTGCCAGATACCATCAGGAGGTGAGTGTTGGAGAATTGATGTCCTGTCCAAACCATATTTTTCCATGTCATCAAAATCTTCAGATGTGAAGTGGGGTTGGATATTATATAATAAATATGTTTTTCTAAATGCTGACTTAGCATTGGGGCTAAGATATGGAAAAACTTTAAAACAAATATTTTTAAAATGATTTATAATTGGTTTAATATCATTTCTACCAAGATATTGATCCTCTAATATATTATATATATGTCCTATTGGTTCAAACTTTAATGGGGTTGAGGCTAGAATTTCTAATATTCTTTCACGAATACTATGGTCCATGTGGGGATAAAGATGAAAAAAGGCGTCGGGATCTTCAATGTATGTTGAATTTCCCCAACCTGCGAGATCAACGGGTGTTTTAAATTGTATAATTCTGCGTGCGGCTGAGTGTTTTTCAAATATTTCATTAAGTGTGAGTTTTCTTGCTGATTTGTATTTGTAGGGGAAGCTTTGAGTGGTCATTGTTTCGGTGACTTTCCAAGTGTCGATTGACTCGGTTTGATCGGAAAAGCCTATATTTCTGTAGATTTGTTCCATCGGATTAGGTAAGTCAAAATCGAGAATAATTCTTTGTTTGATTTGTAGGGGGAGATTGTATTCATTGAGTGCATCGGTGATGATTTCGGGTGATTGGTGGGCGGTAAGTTTTTTTAGTAATGGTTTAATTAATTCTCTATAGTTTTCTTCCCATTTTTCTTGGAGGTCTTCAAAACAATTTCTGTTTTCAAGATCGGCAAAAATCCTATTTAGATCTGATTGCTTGGCGTTGCTGATAATATCGGTGATGGGTTTTTTTGAATTTTGTTGTGATTCTTCTCCTATTTGATCAAAGGCATCAATTATATCAATACCTTTTTTCTTTAACCTTTTGAGTATTTCATTGTTACTTGCTGGAATGGTTGTTTCTGATTGAGCAGGTGTAAACTGTGCACGAAAAACATTTTTGGGAATCGCAATGAATGATTGTTCATCAGAGTTTTGATTTAGCTGTTTTTCGAGAAAAATATAGGGTGAGTCTTTTTCTAAATCATCAGGATTTTCTTTTTTTTCTTGCTTGTCTTGATGTTCAGTTGATTTTTCTTGTGCTGAATTGATTAATAATAACTCGCTACGTTTTTTACCGGAGAGGATTTTTTTTGTGATGAAGGCGCCGAGTCTGGATTTTTGAAAATTTTGATTAAGATCTTTGATGCAGATGTTGAAATTTCCTTTTTGGAAAAATTTGGATAATTGTTGGGGTGGTATTCTTTGGGGGGCTTCAGTTTGAATGGTTTCTTTTAGCAATTTTTGGACTTGTTTTTTTAGTGCAGGTAATGAGGTTTTTTGGCTAGTGATAACTTTTCTTAATTCATTATTAATTACTATCCCGATTTGGATTTTAACTATTTTTTTCCCAATTTGACGAAAAACATTATCAAGGATTCTTAGTGTTTTATCTATTGAGGATTCATCGTTTACTTCTAGCAGTACGTGCATGTCGGTAAAGCGTTTTATGGCTTCGTCACGGACAATCATTTCACCGGCTCGGGCTGAGGCTTTTTGATCGACTAAACTTAATGTATCGGATTCGGGATTGTATTTGCGAAGCCCTTGAAAGACTGTTTCTTCATGCTCACCGTATTTGTTTTCGAGTAGCTTTTTTATTGAATATGAAACCTCATGGCGTACGTTGAAGGAGGAATCTGTTTTTTCAGATTTTGGAATTTCTACGGTGTCTTGTTGTTTTTCTGAATCCTGTTGGCGTTGTAGGTCCATATCTTGATAAATATATAGTTGCAATATTATACCATATTTTTCTTGTTTTGTAAAAACCCTTGGTTTGTTTTCCCTTCTGTACTTATATAAAATAATTTTGTGCTTAAACTTTCTAACTAAATAAAAAAATTATGAATAATTTTGCTGACAGACTTATTGATGCCATTAAAAAGAAAAGCTCTGCGATTTGCGTTGGGCTTGATCCGCGGCTTGAGCAGATTCCGGAATTTATTAAGAAAAAGCATACTGATAAAATGGGTTTCACTTTTGAGGCGGCGGCGCATGCTGTGCTGGAGTTTAATAAGGGGATCATTGATGCGACGGCTGATCTTGTGCCTTGCGTGAAGCCGCAAATTGCTTTTTATGAGCAGTATGGATTTGAGGGGATTTGGGCTTATGAGGCGACTGTTGATTATGCTAAGGAGAAAGGGCTTTTGGTGATTGCGGATGCTAAGCGAAATGATATTGGGAGTACGGCTAAAGGTTATGCTAATGCTTTTTTGGGGCAGGTTGATCTTTTTGGAGGAAAGTACTTTTCGCTTGATTGCGATGCCTTGACGGTTACTCCTTACTTGGGGGCTGATGGCGTGAACCCTTTTATTGATGCTTGTCGGGATTTTGGGAAGGGGATTTTTGTGCTTGTGAAGACTTCCAATTTTTCTTCGGGGGATTTGCAGGATCAGATTTTGGAAAAAGGTAGCATGCCGGTTTATGAACTTATGGCTAATTTTGTTGAAAGCTGGGGGGCGGATTTGATTGGGGAGAATGGATATAGCAGTATTGGTGCCGTGGTTGGGGCTACTTATCCAAAACAGGCTGCTGAGCTTCGGAAAATAATGCCGCAGACGATATTTTTGGTTCCGGGCTATGGAGC